>CAKZJK010000127.1 GCA_936942565.1 uncultured Caulobacter sp.
CGTCGGCGAGCGCAAGGTGATCTTCAAGGGCACGCCGATCGGCCTGACCGAGGCGCCCCACCTCTACAAGCGCGACGGCTGGTACTACCTGATCACCGCCGAGGGCGGCACGGGCTGGGGTCACGCGGTGACCATGGCGCGCTCTCGCACCATCGACGGCCCCTATGAGCTGCACCCGGACACCTATCTGGTGACCGCGCGGGATCGCCCGCACGCGCCTATGCAGCGCGCGGGGCACGCCGACCTGGTGGAGACCGCCGACGGCGAGACCTACGCGGTCTATCTGGTCGGACGGCCGATCCCCAACCGGGGTCGCTGCACCCTGGGGCGCGAGACCGCGATCCAGAAGGTCGTCTGGGGCGAGGACGGCTGGCCGCGCACTTTGGACGGCTCGGGCGACCCGACCCTGGAGACCCCCGCGCCGAACCTGCCCGAGCAGCCCTGGCCTTCGGCGCCCGTCCGCGAGGACTTCGATGCGCCGACCTTGCCGATCGACTTCCAGTGGCTGCGCACGCCCTATCCGGACGAGATCTTCAGCCTGACCGCCAAGCCCGGCTCGCTGCGCCTCTACGGGCGCGAGACGGTCGGCAGCCTGTTCCGCCAGGCCCTGGTCGCCCGCCGCCAGCAGGCGCACTGCTATTCGGCAGCCACGATCGTGGACTTCGAGCCGGCGCACTTCCAGCAGGCCGCGGGCCTGATCTGCTACTACAACGCCTCGAAGCTGCACTATCTGCACGTCACGCACGACGAGGAGATCGGCAAGCACCTTCGGGTCATGACCTTCACGCCCGACAGCCCGCAGTCCGACAGCTTCACCGCCCCGATCAAGCTGGGCGTTGGCCCCGTGGAGCTGCGCGTCGAGGTCGATTTCGAACGCCTCCGCTTCGCGTTCCGGCAGGGCGGCGACTGGACGTGGCTGCCCGAGGTGTTCGACGCCTCGATCCTGTCCGACGAGGCCACCGCCCCGGGCGCTCCGGCCTTCACGGGCGCCTTCGTCGGCATGGCGTGTCAGGACATGTCGGGACAAGGCGCGCCCGCCGACTTCGACTGGTTCGACTACGAGGAACGGGAATACCGACCCTAGAATTTGTGAATTGAGTGAACGCTGTTCACTCGTAGTGTTCTCCCACGGGCCGCCCGAGACGGCTCTTGGGAGAACGCCATGAACGCTCCAGTCTCCATCTCCGAACAGGACGCCGCCCTCTACGCCGGATTGACCGTGACCCCCGCCGGAACGGTGCTGGGGGCCGAGATCTCCGGCGTCGACCTGCGAGAGCCCTTGAAGCCCGAGATCGTCGCGGCGATCCGGGCGGCGCTGCTGCGCTACAAGGTCGTTTTCTTCCGCGACCAGGACATCGGCCACGAGGACCACGTCCGCTTCGGCCGCTATTTCGGCGACCTGGAGGGGCACCCGGTGACGGCGCACGTGCCGGGCTTCCCCGAGATCCTGCATATCGAGGCGGCCGACGGCATGAAGCTGCGCGAGGACATCGTCCCGATCGTCCGCGCCGCCAACAAGTGGCACACCGACGTGACGTTCCGCGAGGCGCCGTCGATGGGCGGGGTGCTGCGCATGCGCCAGATGCCACCGCTGGGCGGGGACACCCTGTTCGCCGACACCGCCGCCATCTACCGCGACCTTCCGCAGACGCTGAAGGACCAGCTCGCCGACCTGACGGCCGAGCACGACATCATCCAGAGCTACGGCTACCGGGTCGACGAGGCCAAGCGCCAGGAGCTGCGCGCGGCCTATCCGCCGATGGTCCATCCGGTGGTCCGCACCCACCCCGAGACCGGCGAGAAGCACCTGTTCGTCAACAAGGTGTTCACGACCCGGATTCTCGGCTTGCCGGACGACGAGGCCAAGGCGCTGCTGAACGAGCTGCTCGACCGGGTGAAGGCCCCCGAATACCAGGTCCGATTCCGCTGGACCCCGAACGCCATCGTCTTCTGGGATAACCGGGCGACCCAGCACTACGCGGTGCTGGACTACTGGCCGCAGGAGCGCGTCGTCGAGCGCGTGACGATCAAGGGCGACAAGCCCTTCTGACCGGCTGGAGCGCGCCTCCAAGAAAAAAGCCGGCCGACACGTCCA
>CAKZJK010000128.1 GCA_936942565.1 uncultured Caulobacter sp.
CGGGGCGACAGCAGGGGCAGGTCGCGGCGGACCGCGCCGGCCGCCTCGCCCCGCCAAAGGATCATGCCGTCGGGCGTCAAGGCGAAGGCGTCGTCGGCCTCGCTGGCCAGCAGGCCCAGGCGCCGGGCGATCTCGGGGCCGACCGCGCGCTGGGCGGCGTTGCGAAGCGCCTTTTCCTCCAGCGGCGAGGCCGCCTTGACTGGGGTGAAGGCCACGCCCGACAGGTGGCCGACCACGTGACCCTCGACCGTCACCTCGCCATCCTGGCCGACGCCGGCGTAGAGCGTCTCGCGCTCGCCCAGTTGCTTCATCAGGACGCTGGTGCGGCGGTCGATGAACCGGGCCATCAGCTTCTCGTGCAGGGTGTCGCTGATCCGGTCCTCGAGCTGCCGGGTCTGGCCCTGCCAGTGGGCGGGGTTGGCCACCCAGTCGGGACGATTGGCGATGTAGCTGAGCGTGCGCACGCCCGACAGCCGCGCGGCGAGGCTGTCGATCTCGCCGTCCGTGCGGTCCAGGGCCTTGAACTGGCTATTGACCCAGTCTTCGGGCAGGCGCTTGCGGCCCGTGGTCAGGTCGTCGAACAGGGTGCGCGCCATGCGCTGGTGTTCGTCGTCGGTCGTCTTGCGGAAGTCCGGCGTCTGGCAGATCTCCCACAGGCGGATCAGGGCCGAGCGGTCGGCCTTGCAGCGCTTGATCACGTCTTCCTGTTGGGCCAGCGCCCGCAGGGTGCGCTCGTCCAGCGCCTCGTCGGACAGTTTCAGGCCGCCGCGCTGGGGCGTCTCGGACAGAGAGCGCAGCAGCCCCGGCAGCGAGCCGAAGTCGAGGCGGGCGTTGCGCCACTCGGCGGCGACGATGGGTTCGAACGCGTGACCCTCGACGGCTTCCACCAGGTCCTCGTCGATCTCCTCGCAGTCGCCGGTGACGCCGAAGGTGCCGTCGCGGGTGTAGCGGCCGGCGCGGCCGGCGATCTGGCCGACCTCCTGCGGATAGAGCCAGCGGGTGCGCTTGCCGTCGAACTTGCGCAGGCCCGCGAAGGCCACGTGGTCGACGTCCATGTTCAGGCCCATGCCGATCGCGTCGGTGGCGACCAGGAAGTCGACCTCGCCGGACTGGTACAGAGCCACCTGGGCGTTGCGGGTGCGGGGGCTCAAGGATCCCATGACCACGGCCGCGCCACCGCGTTGACGGCGGATCAGCTCGGCGATGGCGTAGACCGCGTCGGTCGAGAAGGCGACGATCGCCGTGCGTCGGGGCAGGCGCGTCAGCTTCTTGGAGCCGGCGTAGGACAGGTTGGAGAACCGCTCGCGGCTGACGATCTCGGCGTCGGGCAGCAGGCGGCGGACCAGCGGGGCCATGGTTCCGGCGCCCAGGAACATGGTCTCGAACTTGCCGCGGGCGTGCAGCAGGCGGTGGGTGAAGATGTGGCCGCGCTCGGGATCGGCGCACAGCTGGATCTCGTCGACGGCCAGGAACTCGACCTCGCGGGCCAGCGGCATGGCCTCGACGGTGCAGACGAAATAGACGGCGCGCGGCGGGACGATCTTCTCCTCGCCGGTGATCAGGGCGACGCTGGCCTTGCCGCGCAGCTTGACGACCCGGTCATAGATCTCGCGCGCCAGCAGGCGCAGCGGCAAGCCGATCATGCCCGAGGCGTGACCCAGCATCCGCTCGACGGCCAGGTGCGTCTTGCCGGTGTTGGTGGGCCCCAGGACCGCGGTCAGCTTCGAAGGGGCCTGGCCGGTCGAACGGTCGCTCATGATCCGAAAGTGGGGCGGGAATCGTGCCGGGGCAAGCGGCGCCGGGGGCGTGGAAGCGGCGGCGCGATGGCGCTATGGTTTCCGCCGACGGAGGTCGTCATGAGCGTGTCGAATCCCGAAGCCTTCACGCCGCTGTCGGGCGGCTGTCACTGCGGCGCCGTGCGCTATCGGATCGCCGCCCCGCCGCGCCGTCATTCGCTGTGTTGCTGCGCCGACTGCCGGCGCAGCGCCGGCGCGCCCCTCGTCGGGTGGGCGTGCGTGCCGGAAGGCGCTCTGAGCGTCACCGGAGAGACCGCCAGCTACAACTCCTCGGGCGATATCCAGCGCGTGTTCTGCCCGCGCTGTGGAACGGGGCTGTTCTATCGCAGCGAGGTCGATGTCAGCACGGGGACGCTCGATGATCCCAGCGTTCTTCCGCCGACGGAGGTGATCCAGGTCGCCGATGCGCCGACCTGGTGGGAGACGATCGGGGCGCTGCCTCGGCACGCACGGTTTCCCGAGGAAGCTTAGTGCGCGCCGACGTTACGGCTTTAAACCAACGGCTGCCTTCCTGGGCCTTGTGCCCAGGACCCATGCAGGCGGCGGGCTCCCGCTTTCAGAATAGACGAGGCTGAAAAGCCCAGAGCGCTGGTCGGATTCCACGAGGCGGACCGATGGGTCCTGGGCGCGAGGCCCAGGAAGGCGGTATCCAATATCGATCCCGATAAGGCCCGTGATCAGGCCGTGACCGTGTCCAGCGCCAGGCGCAGCCGGCGGAAGGCGGTGGTCAGGCCGGAACTCGCCATCGACAGGCGATTGCCGTTGCGCAGCCGGCGGTTGGCCTCGGCGTATTCGCCGCGGTTGATCAGCTCGGCGACCTCATGGGCGGCATGGTGGAACTCGCGGTGGGCTTCCACGCAGTTCAGATAGGTGTGGTTGCCGGCCCAGCGTTGCTGGAGCGGCCCATGCAACCACTGACCCGTGTTGCATTGACGGTCGGCGCGCAGCTTGGCGGCGTCGACCTGGCGCTTTTCGGCGACCGCGTCGACGAGCTCGTTATAGATCCGGGCGTGCGCGTGCGCTTCTTCGGTAAGGTCCATCGCTAAACCCTAGGGTTGGCTCACATCGGTCCGCACTTTTTGGAAAACTCTGGTTTCTACCGCGTAACCAGGAATCCTTAATTGCCCCGCCGGATGTGAACCTTTTTCGCGCGCCTGTGGATGAAGCGTTTCAGCGCGCGAACGCCACCTTTCCGTCCACGATGGTGAGCACCGGCTGGGCGGTCAGGATCGCCTTGGGCTCGATGGTCATCAGATCCTGGTCGAAGGCCGTCAGGTCGCCCTTTTTCCCGGCTTCAAGCGTGCCCAGCTCCTTTTCGCGGAAGGCCGCGTAGGCGGGCGCCAGGGTCAGCATCCGCAGCGCCTCGGCGCGGGTGACGGCCTCGTCGAGATGCCAATCGGCGTTGGCGAAACCGTCCAGCGAATGACGGTAAACGGCGGCGTAGAATTCGATGCGCGGATCGCCCACCTCGACGGGGGCGTCCGAGCCCGCCGCGACCACCACGCCGGCCTTCAGGAAGTCGTTCCAGCGATAGCCCTCGTGCAGGCGATCCTTGCCCAGGCGCGCGGGGGCGAAATAGAGGTCGCCGATCGCGTGGCTGGGCTGCATCGAGGCGGTCACGCCCAGCTTGGCGAAGCGCGGCAGGTCGGTGTCGGCGACGATCTGGGCATGCTCGATCCGCCAGCGGGCCTTGGTGTCGCCCGCCAGGGCTTCCTCGAACCAGTCCAGGGTCATGCGGTTGCCGCGGTCGCCGATGGCGTGCATGGCCACCTGGGCGCCCGCGGCCTTGGCCTTCTTCATCAGGGCCAGGCCCTGGTCGCGCTGGGTCAGCTGCAGGCCAAGCCCCTCGGCGTCGCTATAGGGCTCGAGCAGCGCCGCGCCCCGCGAGCCCAGGGCGCCGTCCATGTAGAGCTTGATCCCGCGCACGCGGATCAGGCCGGTGGCGTCCGTCTGGGGGCCATTGGCCAGCACCTCGGCCGCGCCGCTGGGGTCCATGTAGTTGTCGACCCGGATGTGGAACGCGCCCTTGGCGGCCTCGTCGCGCAGCAGGGCCAGGTCGTCGGCCATGACGCTCATGTTTCCAAGGCCCGTCCAGCCGCGCGAGGCGTAGAGCTGGCCGGCCTTGCGCAGGGCCTCGCGTTTGAGGGCTTCACTTGGCGGTGGGATGACGTCCTTCACCAGGCTCTGGGCGTGGTCGATCAGCATGCCGTCGGGCTGGCCGTCGGCGCCTTTCAGGATCTGGCCGCCGGTGGGAGCGGGCGTCGCGGCGGTGATCCCCGCCTTGGCGAGGGCGGCGGTGGAGGCGACGCTGGCGTGGCCGTCCGAGCGGCCCAGCACCACGACCCGGCCGGGCGCGGCGGCGTCGAGGTCGGCCTTGGTCGGGAAGCGCTTCTCGGGCCAGTGGGTCTCGATCCAGCCTCGGCCGTAGATCGCGCCCTCCGGATGGGCGGCGGCGTAGGCCTTCACGGCCGCGATCAGCTCGGCGACCGATTTCACCTGGTCGAGGTTCAGGGTCAGCTCGCGCAGCCCGATGCCGGTCAGGTGAGCGTGGGCGTCGACGAAGCCCGGATAGGCGGCCGCGCCCTTCAGGTCGATGTCGCGGACGTCCTTGGCCGCCTTGGCCTTGGCGGCGGCGAGGTCGCCGACGAACAGGATCTTGTCGTCGCGGATCAGCACCGCCTGGGCGGTTGGCGCGGCGTCGACGCCGGTATGGATCGGGCCGCCGTGGATCAGGAGGTCGCCGGCCCATGCTTTCGAAAGGGGCGCGCTCGAAAGCGACGTGAAAGCGAGCAGAGCGGCGAGAGCGAGGCGGCGCAAGGCGATCTCCGTGACAAGTTTCGGAAATCGTATGGGCGGTTCTTCGCCAGCGGCAACAGTCCTGCTAGTTTTTCCACATGCCGACCCAGGGTTTCGCCCTTTTCGACACCAGCATCGGGCGCTGCGGCCTCGCTTGGGGGCCGAGCGGCCTGATCGGCTTGCAGTTGCCCGAGAGCACGCCCGGCGCGGCCTGGGCGCGGCTGCGGCGGCGTTTTCCCGAAGCGATCGAATCCGAGCCGCCGCCCGAGGTCGAGACGGTGATCGATCGGATCCGCGACCTGCTGTCCGGAGGGCGCGACGACCTCGCCGACATCCCGCTGGACCTGGGCGGACAGTCCGCCTTCAATCTTCGGGTCTACGCGATCGCCCGCGCCATCGCGCCGGGCGAGACCTCGACCTACGGCGAGGTCGCCAAGGCCATGGGCGAGCCGGGCGCCGCCCGCGCGGTGGGCAAGGCGCTGGGCGAGAACCCCTGGCCGATCGTCGTCCCCTGTCACCGGGTGCTGGCCGCGTCGGGCGGCATGGGCGGCTTCTCCGCGTCCGGCGGCGGAGCCACCAAGGCGCGGCTGCTGACCCTGGAAAAGGCCAAGACCGACACGGTCCCGACCTTGTTCGACCTGGAGTTCTCGGTCGCGCCGCCGCGGGGTGGTTGAGGGCCCTACGCGTTCGACCGTCTAACAACCTCGTCATCCCGGCCGCAGCGTAGCGGAGAGCCGGGACCCAGAGCTAGCGCTGGTGCGGCGGCCACTGGGTCCCGGCTCTGCAGTCCGCTGCGCGGCCTTCCGGCCGGGATGACGATGGAAATGTAGGGAGAGGGCCGCTTACCCCTTAACGCCGGCTAACCCTTAGCCGAACAGGGGCGAAACGAATCATGACCGAATCAGCGACGTTCGCCGATTCAGTGTTTGTTCCCTACAATCTATTGTATCTGAGTTCACGTTAACCACAAGTGAGCTTTGCCTTGGGCCTACTTCGCGGCCTGTTCGGCGGGGCATTCGGCCGAGACGCGCTTGGCGGTCATCACGCCGGCCAGCGGCAGGCCGTTGATGGTCTTCATGTGGATGTTCAGGGTGAAGCTCTCGGGCGTGTACGAGCCGTCGGCGGTCACCGGGGCCACGCGGTCCTTCTTGTCGGTCCACGTGCCCTTCAGCTTGATCTTGCCGTTGGAGACCACGTTGGTCGTGTAGTCGCAGCGGTACTTGCGGGTGCAGATCCCACGCGAGAACTGCTCGACGTCGGCGGGCTTGAGGCATTTGCTCTCGCTGCCGGCCGGGATCGGTCCGACGCGATAGTCGTACTCCCAATGGCCGGGCAGAATCGTCCGCGCCGCGGGGGCGGTCGAGGCCTGGCGGACTTGGCTGGACGCGACCAGAGGGGGGGCGGCCGCCAGGGCCAGGACGGAAGCGGCGAGGGCGCTCGAACGCATACGGCGGGGCTCC
>CAKZJK010000129.1 GCA_936942565.1 uncultured Caulobacter sp.
AAGTACCGCAGCTACACCGAGTGCCCGAGCTGCCGCGGCGCGCGGCTCAAGACCGAAGATGGCGTCGGACAGCTGGACGGAGCCGGCTTCCTTGCCCTCGAGGGTGGTGACTTTCAGTTCCATTTATGCGCCCTCCTGCACGGCCGGCGCTTCGGCACCCTGCTCACCCGCGACCTTGAACTTGCCGGGCTTCGGCGCGTCCTTCGGCAGCGGCTTCTTCACGGCGTCGCGCACCGAGATCCAGCCCCCCTTCGAGCCGGGCACCGCGCCTTCCACCAGGATCAGGCCGCGCTCGACGTCCGTCCGCACAACCCGCAGGTTGAGCGTGGTGACGCGATCGACACCCATGTGGCCAGGCATCTTCTTGTTCTTCCAGGTCTTGCCGGGGTCCTGACGGCCACCGGTCGAACCGATCGAACGATGCGAGACCGACACACCATGCGTCGCGCGCAAACCGCCGAAATTCCAGCGCTTCATGCCGCCGGCGAAGCCCTTACCGACCGAGGTGCCGGTGACGTCGACGAACTGGCCGACGACAAAATGGTCGGCCAGGATCTCAGCGCCGACCGGGATCAGCGAGTCCTCGCTGACGCGGAATTCGGCGAGCTTGCGCTTCGGCTCGACCTTGGCGACCGCGAACTGGCCGCGCTCCGCCTTCGGCATGTAGACCGTCTTGCGGCTGCCGCTGCCGAGCTGCAGCGCGACATAGCCGTTCTTCTCGGTGGTGCGGTGACCGACCACCTGGCAATTGCCGAGCTTCAGCACGGTCACGGGGATATGTTCGCCGGTCTCCGTGAAGACCCGCGTCATCCCGACCTTTTGTGCGATCACTCCGGAGCGCATCGGCGTGCTTCCTGTTCTTCTCTATGTCCGCGAAAGGGCGAACGTGAATCCAAAAACTTAGAGCTTGATCTCGACGTCCACGCCGGAGGCGAGGTCGAGCTTCATCAGCGCGTCCACGGTCTGCGGAGTCGGGTCAACGATGTCGAGGACGCGCTTGTGCGTACGGATCTCGAACTGCTCGCGCGACTTCTTGTCGACGTGCGGCGAACGGTTGACGGTGAATTTCTCGATAAGCGTGGGCAGGGGGATGGGGCCCCGCACCGTCGCGCCCGTGCGCTTGGCCGTATTGACGATCTCGCGCGTGGAATGATCCAACACGCGGTGATCGAAGGCCTTGAGCCGGATGCGGATGTTCTGACGATCCATATCGCTCGGTTTCCTAGTGGGCTGCGCCCGCGTCTCGAACCATTTCAAAGACCAACTCGAACTCCCGAGAGAGCTCGTACGCAGCGTCCGCAAAACAAAATACCCCTGCGGTTTCCCGCCGGGGTGGTTGTCCAGATATTGCGCCTCTTCCGAGGAAGGCCCCTCCCGAAAGAAGGATTGGCGGCGCTATGTCCGGGCGTCTCGCGAACCGCGTTTGAGCCCTAGAGCTCACAGCCGGTCCAACAGAGGCGCGCTTGTACGTTCCAGAATCGGTTTCGTCAAGCGCTCTGTCCGGTTCGTCTCGTCCGAAAGGACTCGAGTCGTCGGGCGGGTTCTGGATAGGTGCCTGGGTGCCGTCGCGCAAGACCCTCGCGAATATAACGCCGGTCGGCTTTTAATACATTCAGGGCGAAGGAAGAAATGAACGTGCGCCCGCTTGCGCGTAGGCGAAAATCTCGTCTCCGCAAGTGTCACAAAAATGCATTATTCGCCCTTCAAGCGTCGCCACGGACCTTGAGCACGCCCTCGAACCTCCATAGATGCCGCTCCTCCCCGGCGGACTGGGCGGCCCCTCCCCCCAACAACGACCGCCCCGCCAGCCGGAGGAGCCACAGTCACTAAGGGGATAGACCCAATGCGTACCAAGCTCTTCGCCACCGCCGCCCTGATCGCCGCCGCCGTCTCGGCCCCGGCCTTCGCCCAGAACGTGGGCTCGGTCGGCGCGGCCGTGAACTACACCGACATCAACACCAACATCGGCGGCGGCCACGGCTCGTCGGCCGTGATCGACGGTTCGGTCGCGATCCCGCTGTCGGGCGCCTGGACCGTGACCGCCAACGGCGACGTCTCGATCTCGGACAACGACCTGTCGGACGACACCGTCGCCTCGGGCGCCGCCCACCTGACCACCAAGATCGGCGACAGCTGGCGCGTCGGCGGCTTCACCGCCCTCTCCCGCCCGGCCAACGACACCGTCTGGGCCGTCGGTGGCGAGGCTCACAAGTACCTGTCGAACGTGACCCTGTCGGGCGTCGCGGCCTATGGCCAGTCGAACGACCTGGACGCCGACCTGTACACCGTGCGCGGCGACGCCCGTTACTTCGTGACGGACAACTTCCGCCTGGACGCCGGCGCGGCCTGGTCGCGCATCGACACCAACGTCAACGCGGACCTGTGGGACGTGAACGTCGGTGGTGAGTACAAGTTCGCCAACACCGGCTGGTCGACCTTCGCCAAGTACACCCACAGCGAATCCGACGACCTGGCCGACCTGAACGCCGACGCCATCAAGGTGGGTCTGCGCTACACCTTCGGCGGCAGCCTGAAGGATCGCGACCGCGCTGGCGCCGACCTGATCTCGGCCGGCGACCTGTTCGGCTTCGGCGTCCGCTAAGTCAGACGCTGGACCTAAGGTCCGGACACGAAGAAGGCCCCGGGAGCGATCCCGGGGCCTTCACTCTATATATATGTGCGTGTCGCGCGGCCTATTGGCCGATGATCACGTCGCCCGAGCCTGCCACGTGCTTCTGGACCCGGCCGTTGACCTTGGCGATCCGAACATCGCCCGAGCCCGCCACCGAGACCTCGACATCGTCGGCCTCGCCCTTGAAGGTCACGTCGCCCGAACCCATCACGCTCACCTCGACCGAACGGCTGCGACCGCCGGCAACCGTGACACCGCCCGAGCCAGCGATGTTGGCTTCCAGCTTCCCGGCGATGCTCGCTGCGGAGACATCGCCAGAACCGGCGATGTTGACTTCAAGGTCGCCCGAGATCGCTTGAATGCTCACATCGCCCGAGCCGGCGATGCTGATCTCGGCGGAGCTGGCGCCCCCAGCGCGCGTGTCACCCGACCCAGCCTGGCTGATCTCGAGCTTTCCCTTGGTGTTGGCGACCGTCCAGTTGCCACAGCCGGCATTAGCCAGCTCGATGCTGTCCGAGCGGCCGATGTCACCGAACACCGCGCCGCCGGCCGCGACCTTCACGTTCAAGGGCGTGCGGATGGCGACTTGCGGAATGTTGTCGTAGGCCACCTCGCCCACGCCACGCACCTTGATCGACGATTTTCCGTTGCGATTGTTACAGCCGTTGATCCGGCTCATCCGCAGATCGCCGTCGATGACGACCTTGTCGCCCTCGTTGCGGACCGTCAGGGGCAGGCTGGCGTTGGTGGTCAGGAATTCGACCTTCACGTCCGAGCGGCTCTCCGGGATGATCACGACGCGCGCGACGGCGTCCTTGATCTTCACGGACGACGCGGCCTGAGCGGCGCCCCCAAGGGCGGTGGCGGAAACGGCGGCCAGGACGGCCAGGGTGGTCAGTGCGCGCATCAGTAAGCTCCCCAGTCGGATGCGTGTATCTCGATGAGGGCAAGCTAGCGATGCTTCCTCCAGACCACGACTTAATTCGAGGTCATGACGCCGAAGTCATGGAACGCCACTCGGCCTGGTGCCGCCGCACTCGCACCGGGGCGGACTTGTAGGCCGGCGTGCCCGAGCGCTGGTCGTGGTCCTCCAGCGCGATCACCACATTGGTCTCGGGATAGTAGGCCGCCAGACACCCCGGCGGGATGTCTCGCGCCACGATCGTGAACGCCCGCGCCACCCGCTCGCCACTCTCGTCGAAGGCCGCGCCGACATCGATCAGGTCGCCCTCGGAGAAGCCCATCCGCGCCATGTCGTCGGGATTGGCGAAGACGACGTCGCGCCGGCCGAACACGCCGCGATAACGGTCGTTATTTCCGTAGATCGTGGTGTTGTACTGGTCGTGGCTGCGCAGGGTGGTCAGGATCAGCACGTCCGGATCGCCTTGGCGCGGATCGCCGCCCCTAGGATCGAAGACCAGGAAGTTGGCCTTGCCTGTCGCGGTCTTCCATACCCGGTCGGACGGCCCGACCGGCAAGCGGAAGCCGCCCGGAACGCGGACCTTCTCATTGTAACCTTTGAACGCGGCCGGGAAGACGCGGGCGATCAGGTCGCGGATCGCGTCGTAGTCATCGGCGAGGCCGGACCAGTCGATCAGCGGATCCTGGCCGAACGTCGCCGTGGCGATCCCCGCCACGATGGCCGGCTCGGACAGCAAATGCTCGGACGCCGGCGGATTGAGGCCGCGCGAGGCATGGACCATCGACATCGAGTCCTCGACCGTCACCGACTGGCGCACGCCGGCGCGCACGTCGAGCTCGGTTCGCCCCAGGCACGGCAGCAAGAGCGCGGCCTTGCCTACCAGCAGGTGCGTTCGGTTGGGCTTGGTGGCCACGTGCACCGCCATGTCCAGCTTGCGCATCGCCGCGAAGGTGCGCACCGGATCGGGCGCGGCGACGGCGAAGTTGCCGCCCAGGCCGACAAAGACCTTGGCCTCGCCACGCTCCATCGCCGCGATGGTCTCGATCACCGTGTGGCCGTGGGCGCGCGGCGGCTCGAAGCCGAAGACGTCGCGGATGGAGTCCGACAGCGCCTCGGACGGCTTCTCCCAGATCCCGACCGTGCGATTGCCCTGGACGTTGGAGTGGCCTCGCAGCGGGCAGATCCCCGCGCCCGGCCGGCCGATATTGCCCTTGAGCAGCAGCAGATTGACCAGCTGCTGCACGGTCTGGGAGCTGTCGCGGTGCTGGGTCAGGCCCATGCCGTAGCAGAGGATCGTCGCCTTGGCCTTGGCGTAGGTCGCCGCCGCCTCCTCGATCCGGGCGCGCGGCAGGCCGCAGCCGGCCTCGATGACCGCCCAGTCCAGCGCCTCGAGATGCGCGACAAGGGCCTCGAAGCCGGTGGTGTGCTCGGCGATGAAGTCACGGTCCAGCACGCCGCCGTCGCGGGCGTCCAGCGCCAGCATCGCTTTCATCATCCCCTGCACCAGCGGGGCGTCGCCGCCGATGGTCAGCTGGTAATAGGCCGAGGCGATTGGGGTCGAGGACAGGGTCGCCATCTCGACCGGATCCTGCGGCGAGGCGAACTTCTCCAGCGCCCGCTCGCGCAGCGGATTAAAGGCCAGGATGGTGGCCCCACGTCGGCTGGCCTCGCGCAGGGTCGCCATCATCCGCGGATGGTTGGTGCCCGGATTGTGCCCGAAGCACAGGATCAGGTCAGCGTGGTCGAAGTCCTCCAGCGTGACCGAGCCCTTGCCCAGGCCGATCGAGTCCAGCAGGCCGACGCTGGTTGGCTCGTGGCACATGTTCGAGCAGTCGGGGAAATTGTTGGTGCCGAAGCGTCGACCCAGCAGCTGGTACAGGAACGCCGCCTCGTTCGACGCCCGGCCCGAGGCGTAGAACTGCGCCTGGTTGGGATCGTCCAGCGCCTTCAGCGCCGCGCCGGTTCGGGCGAAGGCCTCGTCCCAGGTGATGGCCTTATAGCGGTCGTCGGCGGAATCATAGGCCATCGGCTCGGTCAGCCGACCCAGGTCCTCGATCGCGTGATCGCTCCAGGTCAGCAGGTCGCTGACCGTGTGGCGGGCGAAGACCTCGGGCGTGGCGCGCTTGCTGGTCGCTTCCCACGCCACGGCCTTGGCGCCGTTCTCGCAGAACTCGAACGACGATGTGTGCTTGGGATCGGGCCAGGCGCAGCCGGGGCAATCGAAACCCTCCGGCTGGTTGGCGCGCATCAGGGTCTTACCGCCCTCGATCACCGTCTCCTGGTCGACCAGGGCGCCGGCCACTGCCTTCAGCGCGTCCCAACCGCCGGCTGGATGACGATAGGGGCGAACGCCCGGGGTCTTTTCGTTCGCCATCAGACGGGCTCCGACTGGGTTTCGATTAGGCGTTCGCCGCCGGCGAACACCGCGTGGCCGTCGGCGCGGGCCAGGGCGATGAGCGTGATCCCCGCCTCGTCCGCCTTGGCGATCGCCAGATCGGTGGGCGCCGAGACCGCGACCAGGATCGGGCAG
>CAKZJK010000130.1 GCA_936942565.1 uncultured Caulobacter sp.
GCGGTCAGGACGCGCGGATCCCGGAGCGGCGCGTCCGGCAGACGCGGCGCGAAGGCGAGGGTCGCCACGAACCCGGCCACCAGGGCGGCGATCAGCGAGATGACGATCCCGAGAACCAGTTTGGCCCGCCGTTCACGCTTGCCCGTGGGATCGTGAAAGATGTGGCGGTCTTCGGGGTTCATTCAGCGCGCTCGCGATTTGTCGCGGCTTTGATACCCGATCTTGACCGAAGCGTGGCGGTGGAGCCGGTGCGGCTTACGGCCGCCCCCTAGTCGACCCAGTCGCGCTCCAGCCGGCGCGAGGCCAGGAAGAACAGCAGCGCGGCCAGCAGATAGAAGCCCATGCCCGTGTAGATCGCCCAGCGCAGCGACTCCGCGCCGAAGACGGGCTTGAGCACATCCGAGACCTTGCCGAAGTAGTAGAGGCCCACGGCGATGCCGAGCAGGTTGTTGATCAGCAGGAACAGGGCCGAGGCGGTCGTGCGCATCGGCGCGGGCGCCAGGTGCTGGACGGCCGCCGTGATGGGTCCGAGCCAGGTCAGGTTCAGGCCGGTGGGGATCAGGAAGATCACGAAGGCGACCGCCAGGGCGGCCTGACTTCCCAGACCGCCGACCAGCACGCCGCTGTTCATGGCCAGCAGGAAGCAGGGCACCGAGATCAGGAACGCCACGGCGGGCGTCAGCGGATATCCCGCCTTGGACTTGGCCCCCAGCTTGTCGGCCATCACGCCGCCCAGCCAGATGCCGACCACGCCGCCCAGGAAGGCGATGCCCGAATAGTACCAAGCGGTCTGAGACAGGGTCAGGCCCAGGCTGCGGTAGTCGGCGGTGAGGCCCTGGCCTTCTGTGGGCGCCGGAAGCGCAATCGCCTTTTCCTCAACGGTGGCGCCGGCCAGCGCCTCGGTGAAGCGTTGCACGCCGGCCACCTCCCAGCGCGAGGCGTGCCGATTGCCGCTGATGGCTTCCATGGCGCCCCCCTCGGCCAGCGCCTCGAGTGCGCGCCGGCTGACCCCAGCCCGGTTGATGATGTCCGCGGCACTGACGTAGCGCCTATGGGCGCGGCCCTGCAGCAGCTTCTTGGC
>CAKZJK010000131.1 GCA_936942565.1 uncultured Caulobacter sp.
TCAGCCATCGCGTCCCGGCGCACGACGCCGAGCCGGCCCTGGCGGCCATAGCGCCCGACGCCCAGACCAGCCTGGACGATCCCGAGGCGGTTGATGCGTTGAAACGCTACATGGCCCAGCGCTTCAGCGTGGCGGTCGCCAACAAGGCCGTCGCGCTGACGCTGAAGGACATGACCTTGGGCGCGGACGAGGTGCGGTTCGAATACGCCGGCCAGCTCGCGCCCGGCGATGTCCCGGCGGCGATCACGGTGCGCGCGCCGCTGTTCTCGGACGTCTATGGGGATCAGGTCAATCAAGTGAACATCCGCCGCCTGGGCGTGACACGGACCTTGGTCTTCAGCGGACCGGAAGCCGGCGAGCCCCAGACAGTCGACGCGGTTACGCCCTAACTCGACATGACAAACGTCACCTCGGGCGCGTGACCCCAGGCACTGCAAAGCCCTGAGTCGCCCTGGCAGGGTCCTCGTGACAGAGGAGACCTTCCATGACCTTCACGACCCGCCGCGCCGCGCTGCTCGCCGCCACGGGCCTGGTCGCTTTCAGCGCCAACGCCTACGCTCAGACGACCACCGCTCCGCCGCCGGCGAAGAAGGAGCCGTCGACCCAGGTTCAGGGCGTGACGATCACCGCCCCGTCCAGCCAGGACATCAAGACCTCGATCGACCGCCGCAGCTACAGCCTGGGCAAGGACCTCCAGGCCACCACGGGCTCGGTCGCCGACGCGCTGCGCAACGTGCCGTCGGTGCAGGTGGACGTTCAGGGCAATGTCAGCCTGCGCGGCGACTCCAACGTCACGATCATGATCGACGGCAAGCCGTCGGGCATGTTCAAGGGCGAGAACCGCGGCCAGGTCCTGCAGCAGATCCCCGCCAGCCAGTTCGAGCGGGTCGAGGTGATGACCAATCCCTCCGCCGCCTTCAGCCCCGAAGGCTCGGCCGGCATCATCAACCTGATCACCAAACAGCAGCGCGGCGTTGGGACCACCGGTTCGGCGCGCGGCAACTTCGGAACCGAAGGCCGCAAGAACGCCAGCATCAGCCTGGCCCGCAACACCAAGGCCCTGACCCTCTCGGCCGACGCGGGCTTCCGCCGCGACAAGGCCAAGGGCGAGATCGTCGACGATCGCGAGCGTCTGGACGCCGCGACCGGCAAGTACTCGCCCAGCCGCCAGAAGATCGGCTTCGCCAGCCGCGGCCTGTCGCACAACGCTCGCGCCGGCGTCGACTACGACCTCGACAAGAAGACCCGCCTCAGCGCCGAGGCTCGTTACAACGACATGACGTACAAGTCGGAGTCTGGCTCGGACTATGACGGCCGCGCGCCGAGCGGCGCGCCCAGCGTCCGCTATCAGCGGCGCGGCGACGGCGAGATGAAGCGCTCTGTGGCCGGGCTGTCGGGCGACCTGCGCCACAAGCTTTCCGGCGACGACCACGAATTCACCGTCCACGCCAGCCTGGAGCGCACCCGCGACCGCCAGACCACCGCGTCGGATGGCTTCAACCAGCTGCCGATCGTCTCGAGCTACGCCGAGCGCGTGCGCGCTGGGGACGAGCTGATCCAGAGCCGCCTCAAGGCCGAATACAAGCGCCCCCTGCCCGGCGGCGCCAAGCTGGTGGCCGGCTACGAGCTGCAGGTTGACGACAACGACTACGACAACTTCGGCGCCCGAGGGCCAATCGGCGGCTCGCTGACGACCGATCCGTCGCTGACCAACCAGTTCAAGTACAAGCAGGCGGTCAACGCCCTCTACGCCACCTACAGCCGCTCCGTGGGCGACTGGACCGTGATGCCTGGCTTGCGCGTGGAAGAGGTGCAGATCGACACCAACCAGGTGACCTCGAGCCTCAAGGACTCCCACGACTACCTGCGCGCCTATCCGTCGCTGCACGTGCAGTACAAGGTCGATGACATGCGCCAGGTGAACGCCAGCTACAGCCGCCGCATCCAGCGCCCAAGCGCCCAGGACCTGAACCCCTACCGGGTCTACCAGGACCCCTATAGCTACCGCCAAGGCGACCCGCGCCTGAAGCCGCAGGTGACGGACTCGTTCGAGGTCGCCTACCAGCTGCGCAAGGGCTTCAACTATTATCTGGGCACGCTGTACTGGCGCGAGGCGCGGGACGGCGTCACCGACGTGGTGCGCGAACTGCCTGGCGGCGCCCTGCTGACCACCAAGGCCAACCTCGCCAAGAGCCGCGCCGGCGGCCTGGAGTTGGTCGCCAACGCCCGCCTGACGCCCAAGATCTCGTACACGATCAGCGGCAACGCGGCCTGGAACGAGATCGGCGCCACCGACCTTGGCTTCCCCGAAAGCCGCTCGACCTGGACCGTATCGGGCTACGCGGCCCTGAACGTGCAGGCCACGCCCAAGGACTTCCTGCAGATCAGCGGTTTCGCGATCGGCAAGCGTCTGACGCCACAAGGCTATCGCGAGCCGACCGGCATGCTGAACCTGGGCTATCGCCACAAGTTCAACGACCGCCTGTCGGGCGTCGTGACCGTCCAGGACTCGCTGAAGACCTTCGGCGACAAGCTGGTCATCAACACCGCCGCCCTGAAGGAGCGCCGGGCGATGGACCTGGACCTGCGGGCGGTGTTCGTCGGCGTCACCTACGGCTTCGGCGGCCAGGGCCCGGCCAATCCCCGTCGCCCGCGCGAACCGGCGTTCGACTTCCAAACGACGCCGGGGGGCGTGGGCCCGATGTAGCGCACGGAGCGGCGACCGCGCCCTTGGGCTGCGACAACCTGCCTTATGGCCTTCGTCGCGCGAACGGCTTTCTGCATAGGGCATGACAAGCTTAGCCGTTCCACGCCGGTCGTCGTCCGTCGGTTTCACGCCCGAGGCGCAACCACCCGGCGGAGCCGCCATCCGCGTGGCCATGGACTTCCTGCTCGATCAACTGGTGGCGGGCATTGAAGCCCATGACGGCGATCTGCTTGGCGTGCTGGTGATGGCGGCCTTGAGCTCGGGCAATTGCGCCCATCTGCCGGTCGACCAGTTCGCCACTCTGGACAAGGCTCCGCCCGATCGCGATCGCCGCCCGCTGACGATACGCCAGGTCGCCCAGTCCCTCGGCCAGCCCTATGAAACGGTGCGCCGCCGCTTTGTCGTTCTGGAAGCCGCAGGGAAAATAGCTCGCCGCGGCCGCGACGGTTTCATCGTCCCCGAAGCGACCGATCATTCGCCCGAGCGCCTGGACGCGGCGCGCCGCGCGCACGCCAAGATCCAGCGGATGATGAAGACCTTGCAGACGTTCGAACGGCGCTGACGGCGCGAGACTAGCCTTTCGTGGCGGGACGCCGACGTCGAGGCAGACCGCTGGGATTGCCCCAGAAGGTCACGACCGCCAGGCTTCCGAGCATCGCCAGCGCCAGACCCGAGAGCGTCATCACCAGACGATAGGGCAGACCGCCGACCTTGGCCGCGTGCAGCGGATAGTCGGCGTTGGCGATCCTCGCCCCCAGCGGCAGGGCCAGGGCGTCGCGGCTGGCCACGAGGCGGCCGTCGGCCGGATCGAACCACGCCACCGTCCGGCCGTTTGGCAACCACTCGGCCTGGCGCCTGAGACGGAGCTGGATCAGGCCGCCCCTCTTGGCCGGCAAGGCGATCGTTCGCACCTCGGCGTCCGGAAAGCGCGCCTTGGCCGCCCCGATCACCTTCCCCCAGTCGAGGTCCTTGGCCAGCTTGCCTCCGACGGCCTTGGGCGGGGCCGACGCGGCCTCGACCACGGCGGGCGGTGAGAACGGCGCGCGGAGGATCTGGGAGAACCACTTGAGATTCATCGCCGCGCCGGTCGTCAGCGACAGGATCAGCAGCGGCGCGACCCAGGCGCCGAGATCTCGGTGATGGTGCACGATGGCCGCGCGCTTCGCCGCCTTGGGCCAGAGCCGGAACCGGAACATCCGCCGCGTCGGCCACCACAGGATCAGGCCCGTCACCACGAAACCCAGACCGATAAGCCCAACCACGCCACCGACGATCTCGCCAGCGTCGCCGTTGAAGAGATGGTGATGGAAATCGAAAAGCCAGACCTCGGGCCGCGCCCAGTTGGACGTCCAGCTCTGGACGATGTTCCCATCCTGATCGGCGTAGGCGCCCCGCTCGCTCTTGTAGGAGAGCTTATGCAGCCCCAGCCGGTCGGTCGCCAGAACGATCGAGCGCGGACGGTCTTCGGCGGCGAAGATCCTCGTGGTCGCCGCAGCCAAGGTCGCCGTGTCCTGCCGCTGCGCGTCGGCGGCGTGGGGCACGGTGGCGCGCAGGAAGGCTTCCTTGTGCACCAGCAGCGCGCCGCTCAGG
>CAKZJK010000132.1 GCA_936942565.1 uncultured Caulobacter sp.
GCGAAAAAACGACAAATCGTGATTTCATTGCGTCGCCGCGCGCGGTCGTCTAATTCCCGCCTCATCGCATGCGATGAGGAATGAAGATGCAGGGTCTAGTCACGGTGTTCGGCGGCTCCGGTTTCGTGGGCGGCCAGGTCGTGCGGGCGCTCGCCAAGGCGGGCTACCGGGTGCGGGTGGCCGTGCGCCAGCCAAACCTCGCCTACCGCATGCGCATGCTGGGCGACGTCGGCCAGATCGAGGTCGTCCAGGCCAATGTCCGCGTGCCGAGCTCGGTGGCCCGCGCGCTGGACGGCGCCGAGGCCTGCGTGAACCTGGTGGGCGTGCTCTGGGAGAGCGGCCGTCAAAAGTTCCAGTCCATCCACGCCATGGGCGCGCGCAACGTCGCCGAAACCGCCGCCAAGCTGGGCGTGAAGCGCTTGGTGCACGTCAGCGCCATCGGCGCCGACGTCAACGCCGCGGCCAAATACGCCCGCTCCAAGGGCGAAGGCGAAGCCATCGTGCGCGCGGCCTTCCCCGGCGCGACCATCGTTCGCCCCTCGATCGTCTTCGGCCCCGAGGATGACTTCTTCAACCGCTTCGCCCAGATGGCCACCCTGGCGCCGATCATGCCGCTGGTCGGCGGCGACACGAAGTTCCAGCCGGTGTTCGTCGGCGACGTGGCCGCGGTGATCGCGCGCGCCGTCGCCAGCCCGGCGGCCGTGGGCGTCACCTACGAACTCGGCGGCCCGACCGTCTACACGATGCGCGAGATCCTCGAGCTGATCCTGACCGAGACCGGCCGCAACCGGCCGCTAATCCCGGTGCCCTGGCCCATCGCCGGGCTCATCGGCACGCTGGGCGACCTGCAGGCTTCCATACTGCCGCTGGCCCCGCCGCTGACCACCGATCAGGTCGAGATGCTGAAGAGCGACAATGTCGCCGACCATGGCCTGCCGGGCCTGGCCGAGGCCGGCATCGCGCCGACCGCCGTCGAGGCCGTGGTCCCGACCTATCTCTATCGCTACCGCAAGGGCGGCCAGTACGCCGAGACCCCGGCCGGCGCGTTCTAACGCGCCCACCCGGCGGCCATCAAAAAGGAGGGCGGGCGCTACGCGGCGCCCGCCCTTTTTCATTCCGTCAGCCCGCGCCTCAGTGGCCCAGGTACAGCACCGCCAGGCCGCCCAGGCCAACGGCGATCCGCCACCAGGCGAAGGGGGCGAAGCCGCGCTTGCCCACGAAGTCCAGCATGTACTTCACGACGACCAGCCCCGACAGGAACGAGACCACGAAGCCGATGGCCACGATGCCGACGTGGCCGGCGTCCAGGGCCTCGCGGTTCTTGTAGACGTCCAGGGCGAAGGCCCCGACCATGATCGGGATCGCCATGAAAAAGCTGAACTCGGCCGCCGCCCGACGCTCGATTCCGAACAGCATCGAGCCGACGATCGTCGAGCCGGAGCGCGACACCCCGGGGACGAGCGACAGACACTGGAAGAGACCGACGATCAGCGCCTTGTGCAGCGGCAGGGCCATGGCGTCGTGGTCGACGGCCGGCGGCGCCTTCTTGTCGATGAAGAGCAGGATCACGCCGCCGATCACCAATGACCAGCAGATGATCAGCGGGCTCTCGAACAGGAACGTCTTGATCACGTCGTGCAGGAACAGGCCCGCCACGAAGGCGGGGATCACGGCGATGATCACACTCAGCGCGAAGCGGCGCGCCTCGGGACGCGTCGGCAGACCGATCAGAACCCGCCAGAGCTTCTGGAAATAGAGGGCCACCACCGCGAGGATCGCCCCCAGCTGGATCAGGACGATGAAGGTGTCCCAGGAAGGATCCTTCAGGCCCATCGCGGTCTTGGCGAGCAGCAGATGGCCGGTCGACGAGACGGGGATGAACTCCGTCAGGCCTTCGACCAGACCCAGGATAATGGCGCTCAACCAGTCAGGCATGCTTCGGCTCCAAGTAAGCGTCCGGCGTGCGCCCGACACGGTAAACAGGTCGTAAATCCACAAAGTGGACCATTTTCAGGCCTAAATGCGATTCGATCTCAAATCCCGTAGCCCCAGCAGGGATATATAAGTCTATATTTTTGACCAACACATTCTTATTGCCCGAAAGAGTCCGTAAGACGCCCGCCTGAGCAATTTTTCTCCCGCCAGGGATGACGAGGGAAGTCGCATGGCCGAGCGCATGCTGAAATTCATCACTGTGCCGCGCAAGACGCCTGAAAAGCGCGCGGCAGCCGAGCGTTCCGGCGACTTCCACGAGATTTACGCGGACTTCATCGACGCCAAGGCCACCGAGCAGGCCTCGCGTTGCTCGCAGTGCGGCGTGCCGTTCTGCCAGACCCACTGCCCGCTGCATAACAACATCCCCGACTGGCTGCGGATGACGGCCGAAGGCCGGCTGGAAGAAGCCTACGCCCTGTCTCAGGCGACCAATTCTATGCCGGAAGTCTGCGGCAGGATCTGCCCCCAGGACCGCTTGTGCGAAGGCAACTGCGTCATAGAGCAGTCGGGTCACGGCACCGTGACGATCGGTTCGGTCGAGCGCTACCTGACCGACAAGGCCTGGGAAGAGGGCTGGGTGAAGCCGCTGGTCGCCGGTCCGGCGCGCGGCCAGTCCGTCGGCGTCATTGGCGCGGGCCCCGCGGGCCTGGCCGCCGCCGAGAAGCTGCGCGAGGCCGGCTATGACGTCACGGTCTATGACCGCCACGACCGCGCCGGCGGCCTGCTGATCTATGGCATCCCTGGCTTCAAGCTGGAGAAGAATGTCGTCGAGCGTCGCACGAAGCGCCTGGCCGATGGCGGCGTCGTCTTCGAGCTGGGCTTCGAGGTTGGCAAGGACGCCACGCTGGAAGAGCTGCGCGAGAAGCATGACGCGGTGCTGATCGCCGTCGGCGTCTACGCCGCGCGCGACCTGACCGTGCCCGGCGGCGGCAGCAAGGGCGTGGTGCCCGCGCTGGACTATCTGATCACCTCGAACCGCCTGTCCTTGGGCGACAGCGTTCCGGCCTACGACTCCGGCGAGTTGAACGCCGAGGGCAAGGACGTCGTCGTGGTCGGCGGCGGCGACACCGCCATGGACTGCGTGCGCACGGCCATCCGCCAGGGCGCGGCGTCGGTCACCTGCCTCTATCGCCGCGACAAGGCCAACATGCCCGGCTCGATGCGGGAAGTGGCCAACGCCGAGGAAGAGGGTGTCACCTTCGAATGGCTGGCCGCGCCGCGCGCCCTGTCGGGCGAAGCGGAAGCCGTCACCGGCGTGCGCGCCATCCGCATGCGCCTGGGCGCGCCGGACGCCTCGGGCCGCCAGAGCCCCGAGGAGATCCCCGGCGGGGACTTCGATCGTCCGGCCCAGCTGGTCGTGAAGGCGCTCGGCTTCGAGCCCGAGAACCTGCCCGAGCAGTGGTCGGCCCCGGATCTGAAGGTGACCCGCTGGGGCACCGTGAAGGCCGATGTCCGCAACCAGATGACCAATCTCGACGGCGTGTTCGCCGCCGGCGACATCGTGCGCGGCGCCTCGCTCGTCGTCTGGGCGATCAAGGACGGCCGCGACGCCGCCGACGCCATTCACCGCTACCTGCAGGCCAAGGTCGGCGCGTCCGCGCTGATCGCGGCGGAATAAGAAGAGAGGACCAAGACCCATGACCGCGATGGACCTCTATCTGAAGAACCGCCAGGCCCTGATCGACGGCCACGCCTACGACCCGTCGACCGAGCGCGACGCCTGCGGCGTAGGCCTCGTTTGCGCCATCGACGGCCAGCCACGCCGCGAAGTCGTCGAACTGGCGATCAAGGCCCTGAAGGCCCTCTGGCACCGGGGCGCGGTCGACGCCGACGGCAAGACCGGCGACGGCGCCGGCGTGCTGGTCAGCGTCCCTCAGGACTTCTTCGTCGACCAGGTGCGCCGCACCGGCCACGCCCTGCGTTCGGGCCCGATCGCCGTCGGCCAGGTGTTCCTGCCGCGCACCGACCTGGGCGCCCAGGAAACCTGCCGTACGATCGTCGAGGCGGAGGCCCTGCGCTTCGGCTTCTACATCTACGGCTGGCGCCAGGTGCCGGTGAACACCGCCGTCATCGGCGAGAAGGCCAACGCCACGCGGCCCGAGATCGAGCAGATCATGCTGGCCGGTCCGGCCGGCCTGGAAGGCGAGGCGCTGGAGCGGGCCCTGTTCCTGTGCCGCAAGCGCATCGAGAAGCGCGTCCACGCCCAGAACATCACCGACTTCTACATCTGCTCTCTGTCGGCCAAGTCGCTCATCTACAAGGGCATGTTCCTGGCCGAGGCGATCGACGAGTTCTATCC
>CAKZJK010000133.1 GCA_936942565.1 uncultured Caulobacter sp.
GAGACGTCGAACAGGGGGAACGACGTCTCGCGTCTCTGGATCAGAACCGCGCGCGCACCGAGAAGGTGTAGGTGCGCGGCGCGCCGACGAAGTAGCGGTCCAGGGTGCGGTTGTTCGGGGTCGCGGCGGTGTAGCCGAACTCCGGCTGGGTGGCGGTCGAGCCGCTGACCGCGCCGATATAGGTCTCGTCGAACAGGTTATCGACGTTGAATTGGAAGCGCAGATCCGGCACGCCTTGGCGCTTGAGGTCGTAGGTCGCCGTCAGCCCCACCAGGGCGTAGCCGTCGACCATCTCGACGCCGATCTCCTGGAAGGTGGTCGGCGCCACGATGTGTCCGCCGACGCGGTCGCCGACATAGCGGACGTTGGCGTCGATCTTCAGTTCGTCCAGCGGCTTCCAGCCGATCTGAGCGAAGGCGCTGTTCCTGGGGATGTCGCGCACGTCCGCGCCGCCGATCACGGCCACGGCGGCGAGCGCCTTGCGCGCCGCGCTGCCGGCCGCCGGGTTATCGTGCTTGGCGTCCTGGCGCGAATAGGACCCGTAGAGATCGAAGGATCCGAAGTCGTAGTAGCCGGTCAGCTCCACGCCCTTGGTCTTGATCCCGGCGATGTTGACCGCCCTGGTCGCCACGTTGCCGCGCACGACCTCGTCGGGGTCCAGCGCCGCCGTCGGATCACGCGGCACGATGCCGACATTGTTCTTCAGCGACACGTCATAGGCCTGGATCGAGAAGGCCATGTTCGGCTTCACGTAGCGCAGGCCCAGGTCGAGGTTCTCGGTCGCGACCGGGTCGAGATCCTTGGGGCTGATCACCGCCGTCGAGCCCAGGAAGGCGTCTTCCGGAATGCCCGCGAAGTTCTTGGCGTAGCCGCCAAACAGCTCCCAGGCGGGCGCCAGCTGGAAGGTCGCGCCGAGCTTGGGATTGATGTCGGAGTGCTGCGAGAACTTGACGTTGGCCTTGTACTCCAGCGGCGACTTGGCGTCGTATTTGACGTTGTACCAGGTCAGGCCCAGATCGACCTTCAGGCGGTCGTCGAAGGCGCGGATTTCGTCCTGCGCGTACAGCATGGTCGTCTCGACCGAGGCCGAGCGCTCGTACTCGACATAGTTCAGCTTGGAGCGATCGTAGGCGACGCCCTGGGCCGAGTTGAGGATGGGATAGAAGTTGCGCTTCTCCGTGGAGTCGCCGCCTTCCCACCAGCCGCCGAAGCGCAGGGCGTGGGCGCCGAAGCGGGCCTTCAGCTCGCCGGTGACGCCATAGCGCTCGCGATCGCGCGGCGTCACCCGCATGTCGGCCGGACCGCCCAGAAGGTTGCTGTTGCGCAAGGTGGTCAGGGTCGGGCGCACCGCCCCGCCATTGGCGTTGTAGCCTGTGACCGCTCGCGGATCGCCGCCCGTCAGGACGCGCTGGCGGTCCTGGTACCGGAACGACTCGCCCTTCAGCGACTGATAGTAGGGATTGATATCGAGGCTCAGCGTGTCGCTCAGCACGACGTGGCTGTTGGCGTAGGTCAGCCAGTCCTTGCGCCAGCCGCCCAGCGCGCCGCCGAAGTCGACGTCCTTGGCGGGAATTCCGGTGATCGCGTCCAAGGCCCGGTCGCTGCGCGGCGACGCCTCGAACTCGCCCTTGGTGACGATGTTGAAGTCGTTGTCGGTCTGGTCGTTATAAGAGACCCGGGCCTTCAGGAATGAACCGTTGTCGAAGGCCTTCACGACCTTCAGCTCGTAGTGATCGCGTTCCGAACCCCGGCTCCC
>CAKZJK010000134.1 GCA_936942565.1 uncultured Caulobacter sp.
CGCCTGGGCGTAGCCATCCGCCATCGCGACGACAGAGGCTTCCTGAAGCCCGGGCACGTAATGGATGTCGGGCGTCCGCACCAACGCGTCCATCAATGGAAGCTCCGTCGTCCCCGGATTGCCGAAGATGTACCTGACGCCTTCGCTTTCAAGCACTTCAAGCAATACCTCAGCGCCTCGACGCGCATTCACTTTACCAACCTGGGCAACACCGCTGTTCATCAGGATCTCCGTTAAGGGCGCTTCGCGCACGCATTCGCTGCCGGCTATTCGAACGCGACGTGACGTACGCCTGGATGACGCGTGAGGCGCTGGACGAGGTTGTCTTTCTCGATCGCCGGGAAGGCGTCGGCCTTGCGCAGGATGTCGAGCTTGTCGGTCGTGATCTCGCCGGGGCAGCGGATGGCGAGGCCGGGGCCTGGGAACGGGTGGCGGCCGACGAAGACGTCGGGGAGGCCGAGCTCGCGGCCGAGCACGCGGACCTCGTCCTTGAACAATTCGCGCAGCGGCTCGACCAGCTTCATGTTCATGCGCGCCGGGAGGCCGCCGACATTGTGGTGCGACTTGATGGTCACCGAGGGGCCGCCGGAGAAAGAGACGCTTTCGATGACATCGGGATAGAGCGTGCCCTGGGCGAGGAAGGCGGGCGCGCCCTTGCCGTCGCTGGCAATCTTGCCGGCCTCGGCCTCGAACACTTCGATGAACAGCCGGCCGATCGTCTTGCGCTTGGTCTCCGGGTCGCTGACGCCGGCCAGCTCGCCGAGGAACAGGTCGCCGGCGTCCACGTGGACCAGCGGGATGTTGTAGTGGTCGCGGAACAGGGTCACGACCTGTTCGGCCTCGTTCTTGCGCAGCAGGCCCGTATCAACGAAGACGCAGGTCAGCTGATCGCCGATCGCCTCGTGGATCAGGACGGCGGCCACCGAGCTGTCGACGCCGCCCGACAGGCCGCAGATCACCTTGCCCGAGCCGACCTGGTCGCGGATCTTCTGAACCATCTCCTGGCGGAAAGCCGCCATGGTCCAGTCACCCTTCAGGCCGGCGATGTTGAACAGGAAGTTCCGGTACATCTTGGCCCCGTTCACGGTGTGGTACACCTCGGGGTGGAACTGCACGGCGTAGAATTTGCGGGCTTCATCGGCGATGGCGGCGAACGGCGCGCCTTCCGAAGTGGCGATGACCTCGAAGCCTTCAGGAATCGCGGTGACGCGGTCGCCGTGGCTCATCCAGACGGTCTCGACGCCGCCGACGCCGGCGAGCCCCTGGAACATCGGGCTATCCTTGCCCACCGTCAGCTCGGCGCGGCCGAACTCGCCCGCGTGGCCGCCCTCGACCTTGCCGCCCAGCACGTCGCACAGCAGTTGCTGGCCATAGCAGATCGCCAGAAGCGGCAAGCCAAGGTCGAACAGCTTGCGCCCGATGCGCGGGCTGTCGGCCTCCAACACGCTGGCCGGACCGCCCGACAGGATGATGGCGCTGGGCTTGTATTCGTCGACGATGGCCTCGGCCTTGTCGAAGGGGTGGATCTCGCAATAGACGCCGGCCTCGCGCACCCGGCGGGCGATCAGCTGGGTGACCTGGCTGCCGAAGTCGACGATCAGGACGCGCTGGTGGTTGGGTTCGGGGGTCATCGGCGGATCTCCAGCGGTCGGGCGGTTGCGGTCAGGGCGTATAGGTGGATCGCTCCAGCACGGCGGCGAAGAAGCCGTCCGTTCCGGCGCGGTAAGGGGTCAGGCGCAGATAGCCTTCGGGAGTCACATGGCGCTCGACGCCCGGCAGGGCAATCGGCTTCACGGTGAATTCGGGATGGCGCTCGATGAAGCCGGCGACGCGGTCCTCGTTCTCGTCGATCAGCAACGAGCAGGTGACATAAACCATCCGGCCGCCAGCCTTCACGAAGGTCGCGGCGTCCTCCAGCACGCTGTCCTGCTCGATCTGGCGCTTGGCCAGCTGGTCGGGCGACAAACGCCATTTCGCATCTGGGTGGCGGCGCCAAGTGCCCGCGCCCGTGCACGGGGCGTCGACGAAGACGACGTCGATCTTGCCTTCCAGACCCTTCAGCGGCGTGGCCTCGATCGGCGAGCGGATCTGCAGGTTGCGGACCCCTGCCCTCTGTCCTCGACGAATGGTGTCGGCCAGGCGCCGGGCGTCGCTGTCGTGGGCGAAAATCTGGCCGGTGTTGCCCATGGCGGCGGCGAGCGCGAGTGTCTTGCCGCCCCCGCCCGCGCAGAAGTCCAGCACCTGCTTGCCCTTGACCTCGCCCGCGACGGCGGCGGCGATCTGCGAGCCCAGGTCCTGAACCTCAAACCAGCCCTTGGAGAAGGCCGGCACGGCCTCGACCGAAGGCGTGCGGTCGGCCGCGGCGGGCGCGGGGATGCGGAAGGCGTTCGGCAGGATGCCCGCCGGCGTGGCGTGGATCGGCGCCAGCGCCTTGGCGGCGCGCTCGGCGTCGGTCTTCAGCGTATTGACCCGCAGGTCGACCGGCGCGCGCTCGGACAGCGCTCGCATCTCGACGGCCTGATCGGCGCCCAACGTGCGGACCAGCCGTTCTTCCAGCCAATCGGGATAGTCACCGACCACCGGGGCCGGCGCGCCGTCCAACGCGATCGGGCTGGCCAGGCGCTCATGCTCGGCGTCGGACAGGGGGCCGAAGCCATGTTCCTCGGCCGCCGCCTCGGCGATCCGCTCGGGCGTCCAGGCCCAGGTGAAAGCCAGCACGCCCAGCACGACGCCGCGCGGGCTGGCGTCGCCCATCATCCATCCCAGCGAGCGCTTGCGACGCAGCGCGTCCAGCACCAGGCCCGAGACGAAGGCGCGGTCCTTGGAGCCGGCATAGCGCGCGGCCTCGCCCCAGCGCTTCAGCGCCATCTTCACTGGAAAATGCCGCGCCTCGATCTCGGTCAGAACCTCGATCGCCGCCGAAACCCGTCCGCCATCCCGCATCAGACCACCAGGGCCGCGAGCAGCATCAAGATCCCGACCATCGAGGCGACCCAGGTCAAGCTGCGCACATAGGGCACGCCGAAGGCATAAAGCGGAATGTAGACGGCGCGAGCCACCACATAGGTCAGCGCGCCGAACGAGGTCAGTTCGCCCAGGCGGCCGCCCAGATAGTCGAGCAGCACCAGCGCCGCGAAGAACGGAAACGTCTCGCGGAAATTGGCGAAGGCCCGTTCCAGGCGCCCCGCGACGCCGGTCAGCACGACCGGCTCGTCGCGGGGGCCGGCGTTCCACTTCAAGCCGCGTTGGGGTTGAGCGGCCGCGGCCGCCCACAGCAGGTGGATGATCCCGATGATCACCGCCGCCGCCAGCATCTGAAGTTCGAACGCCATGCGCATCGGCTAGACCGCGCTCGGATAGTTCGGGGCTTCGCGCGTGATCATCACGTCGTGGACGTGGCTTTCACGCAGGCCCGCGCCGGTGATCCGGACGAACTTGGCGCGCTTCTGCAGCTCTGGAATGGTCGGCGCGCCGACATAGCCCATGGCCGCGCGAAGGCCGCCGACCAGTTGGTGCAGCACCGGCGAGATCGGACCCTTGAACGGCGTCTGGCCCTCGATGCCTTCCGGCACCAGCTTGAAGCTGTCGGTCACTTCCTTCTGGAAGTAGCGGTCGGCCGAGCCGCGCGCCATGGCGCCCACCGAGCCCATGCCGCGATAGCTCTTGTACGAGCGGCCCTGGTACAGGAACACCTCGCCGGGCGCCTCTTCGGTGCCGGCGAACATCGAGCCCATCATGGCGGTTGAGGCCCCGGCCGCGATGGCCTTGGCCAGGTCGCCCGAGTACTTGATGCCGCCATCGGCGATGATCGGCACGCCGGCCTCGCGGCCCGCGCGCACGGCTTCCATGATCGCGGTCAGCTGCGGCACGCCCACGCCCGCGACGATGCGGGTGGTGCAGATCGAGCCCGGACCAATGCCGACCTTCACCGCGTCGGCGCCTGCGTCGATCAGGGCGCGGGCGGCGTCGTAGGTGGCGATGTTGCCGGCCACGATCTGGACGCGGTTGGCTTCACGCTTCAGCCGCGAGACCGCTTGAGCGACCTGGCTGGAGTGGCCGTGCGCGGTGTCGATGACGACGACGTCGACACCGGCGTCCACTAGGCCCATGGAGCGTTCGAAGCCGGCGTCGCCGACGGTCGAGGCCGCGCCGACCAGCAGGCGGCCCTTGTCGTCCTTGGCGGCCAGCGGGTGAGCCTGGGCCTTCTCGATGTCCTTCACCGTGATCAGGCCGACGGCGCGATAGGCGTCGTCAACGACGATCAGGCGCTCGATCTTGTGCTTGCGCAGCAGCTCGCGCGCTTCGCGGTGATCTATCCCCTCGCCCACCGTGATCAGGTTCTCGCGGGTCATCAGCGCCGAAGCCGGGACCTTGTCGTCGCCCTCGAAGCGCATGTCGCGGTTGGTCAGGATGCCGACCAGCTTGCCCGAGCCGCGCTCGACCACCGGGAAGCCCGAGATCTTGCGGCGGGCCTTGATCTCGCGGATCTCGGCCAGGGTCGTGTCGGGGTGGATGGTCAGCGGATTGATGACCATGCCGCTTTCGTAGCGCTTGACCTCGCGGACCTGGTCGGCCTGCTCCTCGTTGGTGAGGTTGCGGTGCAGGATGCCCAAGCCACCGGCCTGCGCCATGGCGATGGCGAGGCGGCTTTCGGTCACCGTGTCCATGGCGGCGGACACGAGCGGTATGTTCAGACTGATTTCACGCGTGAACCGGGTCTCGGTCGTCACCTGGGTGGGCATGACGTCGGACGGGCCGGGTTCGAGCAAAACGTCGTCGAAGGTGAGCCCTTCGCGAATCTCCATCGGAGTCTCCATTTTGCGGCGCGGATATAGCCGCGAGGCCGACCGTTGTCGACCCGGAGTCGGCGCGAAACGGAGATGAATCTTTCCGCACGGGTAAAGGACGGCGCGGCGGCGACCGCCAGCGCCGCCCCTTCCCGACTAAACCGGCTTGGCGCCAGGGGTCCCACACTTGGCGAACTTGCCCTTGGCGTCCTTGCACTTGGTCGGCTTGGCGGGCGCGGCCGCCGCCGGGCACTTGATGAACTTGCCCTTGGCGTCGCGGCAAGGCGCGGCGGCGTTGGCGGCGCTGGCGCTCGACAGGGCGATGGCGAGCGCGACGGCGAGGCGGAGGGGCTTGGACATGGC
>CAKZJK010000135.1 GCA_936942565.1 uncultured Caulobacter sp.
CTGCTCCGCACCTGCGGCGTATAGATGGGTCCCGCGCATAAAGCGCGGGATGACGATTGATAGTGGGGTTATTTGGCCTTCGCGCTTCCCAGCTTCTTGATCGCCGCCGCCAGATCCCGTTCGCTCTCGGCATAGGCGTCCCAGGCGTCGAGGCTCTTCAGCAGACCCGGCGCGGTGCGCAGATTGAACCGTTTCGGATCGAGGCCCTTCCTGACCTGGTTCCAGGACACCGGCCAGGACACAGGCGCGCCGGGACGACCGCGCGGCGAAAGCGGCGCCACCGCCGTGCTCATGCGGTCATTGCGCAGATAGTCCAGGAAGATCTTCCCGCCCCGCTCCTTCTTGGACATGTTCAGCAGGTAGCGGTCGGGGCTGTCGGCGGCCATCTGAGCGCAGACCTCGCGGGCGAAAGCCTTGGTCGCATCCCAGTCGACTTTCGTCGGTTTCAGCGGCGTCACCACGTGAAGCCCCTTGCCGCCGGTCGTCTTGCAGAAAGGCGCCAGACCCAACGCCTCCAGCCGGTCGCGGATCTCCCGAGCGCCCTCGACGACGGCGTCGAACGGCACCTCCGGCGCGGGGTCCAAGTCGAAGACCAGCCGGCCGGGAACATCTTGCTCGTTCGGTCGGCAGTTCCACGGGTGAAGCTCCGTCGCGCCCCACTGGGCGGCGGCCACGAGGCTCTCGACGGTGTTGAAGACGAGGTAGGGCTTGCGGTCGCCGCTGACGATCATCTCGTCGATCAGGGCCGAGACACCCTTGCCCGAATGACGTTGAAAGAACGTCTCGCCGTCGATGCCGTCCGGCATGCGGATCACCGAACAAGGCCGGCCCTTGATGTGCTCCAGCATCCAGTCGCCGACGGCCTCGAAGTATTCCGCGAGCTCGAGCTTGGTCCCCGGCGCGCCGTCGCTGGCGTCGGGCCACAGCGGCTTGTCGGGGTTGGAAATCGCCACGCCCCGCACCGACGCCTTGCCGCTAGACCGCGACTTTGACGTGGCCATCTTGGGTTCGGCCAGTTCGACATCCTCCGCCGGCGCGGGGGCTTCGGCCTCGACCGCCTGGGCCGGCTTGTCTTCGCGCAGACCCTTGAACGACGCCTGGCGCACCGAGCCGTCTCCCGTGAATCCAGCGAACTCTATCTCCGCGACCAAGACGGGGTCCACCCAATGGACATTCGTCCCGCCGCGGGGCGCGCCCTTCCCCGTGAACGGCGAGGTCTTGCGTTCGACCGCCTTCAGCCTGGGCAGCAGGCGCGCGACCTTGTCCCGTCCATAGCCCGTGCCGACCCGGCCGACATGGACCAGGTGGCCATCACGATGGACCCCGACGATCAGGGAGCGGAAGGCGTCGCCCGTGGTGGTCCACCCGCCGATCACCACCTCATGGCCGGCCCTGCACTTGGCCTTGGTCCAGGTCCCTGGCTTTCCCGAGCGGTACGGCGCGTCGAGCTTTTTGGAGACGACGCCCTCCAGAGACATCTTGCAGGCCGACTCCAGCACCGCCGCGCCGCCGCTCTTGAAATGCTCGACATAGCGGATGCGGTCGCCGTCCTCCGGCAGCAGCGCCTTCAGCCGCGCCTTGCGCTCCGACAAGGGCAGATCGGTCAGGTCCTCGCCCCCGGCGTGAAGCAGATCGAAGACGAAAAAGATCAGGTCATCGGTCTTCTCCTCCGCCAGGGCCGCCTGCAGGCCCGCGAACGAGGGCGATCCGTCGACGTCCAGGGCGACGACCTCGCCATCGATCAGGGCGTCCGGGAGCGCCGAGCCGTCCTTGATCAGCTGCGGAAACTTGGCGCTCCAGTCCAGGCCGGCGCGAGTGCGCAGAACGGCCTTGCCGCCCTCGATGCGCATCTGCATGCGATAGCCATCGAACTTGATCTCGTGCGCCCAGTCTCCGCCGCCCGGCGGCCGATCGACCAGCTTGCACAGCTGCGGCGGCACGAAGTCGGGCATGGCGGTCGTCTTCTTGACGACCTTCCTCGGCGCCAGCGTCTTGGCCGAGGGCTTGGCTTCTCGCCCCCTGGGCGCGCCGGTTTCCTTGGCCGCTGTCTCGGCGCTGACCTCGGGCGAGTGGTCGCTGTTCCAAACAGCATCGGACGCCGCGCCCTTGGCGGTCATGAATGGGGTAGGCTTCTTGCCCTTCCCCGCCGCGATCTCCTCCATCGTCCGGCCGGATGCGATAGAGAAAGAGGTGTCCTCCAGGAAATCGAGATCGCCATCGAGCGCGAACTCGTCGCGATGCTTGATCAGCAGCCAGTTCTCGCGCTTTCCGCTCGAGCCACCCTTGGCGAACTTGTCGTTGTTGATCCGGACGAGGACGTAGCCGCCCTTCATTCGCTCGCCTGCGAAGACCAGTTTGATCTCGCCCTTCTTGAGCCCCTTGGCCAGGTCGAAGCCTGACTCCGGCGCCCACCGTGCCGCCGCCGTACTGGCCCTTTGGGATCGTGCCCTCGAAATCGCCGTAGGCCAGGGGGTGATCCTCGACATGCACCGCCAGACGCCGGTCGCGCGGGTCGCGCGAGGGCCCCTTGGTCACCGCCCACGAGAGAAAGACGCCCTCGTGCTCCAGCCGCAGGTCGTAATGCAGCCGGGTGGCGTCATGTTTCTGGATGACGAAGCGCGCGCGCTCGGACGCGGCGACGGCGATCTTGCCCGAAGGCTCGGCCGTCTTCTCGAAGTCACGCTTGGCCTCATAGGCCGCGAGCTTGCGCGTCGCCATCCTAGACCTATTCGCCGTCGAAGACCTTCGGACGCTCGTCGTCGACGTCGCGGCCATCGCCAGGATCCTCGCCCTGTTCCAGCTCGATGATTTCCTCGTCGTCGAGGTCCTCGCCGATCAAGCCTTCCTCATCGTCGGCGTCGCCCTCGGCCTGGGTGACGTCCAGCACGTCAGGCAGCTCCTCGAAGGTGCGAAACTCGCCGTCGCGACCGATCACGTCGTCGTCCATCGCCTCGGCGCCGTCCTGGCCGTCCCATCCGCTATCAACATCGGTCATGGCTGTTCTCCTGTGCTCGCAGGAGGAATGGATGGGGGCGTCCGGCGTTCCGGTCCTGTCGGTCTAGGCCCGCGCCTTCGCGCCCTTTCGATGACCTTCCGCGCGATTCGTTCGCGGAATCACCCATGACGCGAGCGAGGCGATGATCTACTTTTGAGACCAAAATTAACGCTTTTGCCTCTGAAGCCACGGTTCCGCAGAAGACGATTCCGTTAAAAACCCTGCCACACAGGCGTTTTGCCCCCATAAATCGGCTTTTTAACCTTCCCTAACGGGTGACAAACGCGATCGGGCTCGTCAGGCTCGAAATTCCCTGATTCACAGGAATGAGCTTAGAGATGACGAACGTTTCCGATCTGGTCGACGCCGCTGTCGCCGCTGACGACAAGCTGACCAAGACCCAAGCCAAGGCCATCATCGACGGCGTCTTCAAGTCGATCTCCGACGCCGCCGTGAAGGGCGAAGAAGTCTCGATCCCGGGCTTCGGCAAGTTCAAGGTCCAGGCCAAACCGGCCCGCACCGGCCGCAACCCGGCCACCGGCGCGACCATCGAAATCGCCGCCAGCAAGAAGGTCGCCTTCACGCCGGCCAAGCAACTGAAGGACGCCGTCAACGGCTAATTCGGTTCAGGGAGCGGACGCCCTCAAGTGTCCGCTCCCCGACGCTTCCCTTCACGCGCGACGATCAGCTCGATGCTCTCGTCGCGCGTGAAGACTATCCAGAACAAACCAAGAACGATAACGTGCCGCGCATGGCCGTTCTCGATCTTAGGCGCAAGCTCGCCATCCTTTCCGACGCCGCCAAGTACGACGCCTCCTGCGCCTCGTCCGGCGCCCAAAAGCGCAATTCCCTGGGCGGCCGGGGCGTGGGATCGACCGAAGGCATGGGCATCTGCCACGCCTACGCGCCCGACGGGCGGTGCATCAGCCTGCTGAAGATCCTGCTGACCAACTTCTGCATCTACGACTGCGCGTACTGCATCAACCGAGTGTCCTCCAACACGCCCCGGGCGCGGTTCTCGGTGAAGGAGGTCGTCGACCTCACCCTGAATTTCTACAAGCGGAACTACATCGAGGGACTGTTCCTGTCGTCGGGCGTCATCCGCAACGGCGACTACACGATGGAGGAGATGGTCCGGGTCGCGAAGTCGCTGCGGATGGACCATGACTTCCGGGGCTATATCCACCTGAAGCTGATCCCCGAGGCCTCGCCGGAGCTGGCGGCCGAGGCCGGCCTCTACGCCGACCGGGTGTCGATCAATATCGAACTGCCGCGCGACGACAGCCTCAAGGCCTTGGCGCCCGAGAAGGACGTCACGGACATCAAGCGGGCCATGGGCCGAATGCGCCTGGCGATCGAGGACAAGGCCGAGCCGGCGCGCAAGGCCGGCCGGCGAACCTTCGCCCGCAGCCAGTCGACGCAATTGATCGTCGGCGCCGACGAGGCCAAGGACGGCGACATCCTGGCCCGTAGCGCCAACCTCTACGGCTCGTACCGATTGAGCCGTGTCTACTACTCGGCCTTCAGTCCGATCCCGGACGCCAGTCACCGCCTGCCGCTGGCGCGTCCGCCGTTGCTGCGCGAGCACCGCCTGTACCAGGCTGACTGGTTGATGCGGTTCTACGGCTTCGAGCGGCCGGAGATCGTTGGCGAAGGCGAGGATCTCGATCTGTCGGTCGATCCCAAGACCGCCTGGGCTTTGAGAAACCGCGCCAAGTTTCCCATCGATATCCAGACCGCCGACCGCGAGACGCTGCTGCGCGTGCCTGGCTTAGGCGCCAAGGCCGTGGGACGCATCCTGACGGCCAGGAAGCTGGCGTGGCTAACCCTGGATGACCTCAAGCGCGTCGGGGCCGTCCTGAAGCGCGCCAGGGCTTTCGTCGTCACCGCGGACTGGTCGCCGGGCCCTCTGACCGATCAGGAGAGCCTGAAGGCGGCCCTGGTTCAGCCACGACAGCTGAGCCTCTTTTGATGCGCGTCGCGCGGCTGGACTCCGAGATCGACTTCGCCGGCTGGCGGTCGGCCGCGCGGGCGCTGCGGACGGAAGGCGTCGAGCCGCGGGCGGTGGTCTGGACGGTGGAGAGAGAGCTGTTCTCGCCGGACGCCCCCTCCGGCCCTCCGGGCCACCTCCCCCGCGTCGCGGGTGAGGAGGGTT
>CAKZJK010000136.1 GCA_936942565.1 uncultured Caulobacter sp.
CGGGAGGGATCGCTCCCGTGTTCCGGCTCGGTCGTTGCGCCCACGGCGGTGTCGGCCACCTAGTCACCCCTTTTTTCCTCCCACCGCGGCGCGGCAGGCTTGGAGAAGCGTCATACGACGCCATATCTTACTCGACCCGCAAGCGGATCTCCGCCACAAGGCAGCGGTCGGATCGTCGTATCGGACGCGCGGACGGAGTCCGCAAGTCCTTTCGATTCGAGGCAAAGCCCCTGCTGCCCTTGTGGTTGGTTCGCTTATTATGCGCATCGCACTTTTTCAACCAGGCATTCCCCAAAACGTCGGGGCGGCCATTCGCCTCTCCGCCTGCTTCGGCGTCGGTCTAGACGTCATCGAACCGTGCAGTTTTCCCTTGGACGACAAGAGCTTGAAGCGCGCGGCCCTGGATTACGGCCCGCTCGCCCACCTCAAGCGGCACGACGGCTGGGAGACATTCCTTAAGGCGCCGGAACGCGTTGACGGGCGACTCCTGCTGTTCACGACCCGGGGTGCGACACCATTTCACAGGTTTGAGTTCGCGCCCGGCGACACCCTGCTGTTCGGCAACGAGAGTCGCGGCGCGCCCGACGAGGTCCACGCCGCCGTCCACGGACGGATCATCATCCCGATCCGCCCCGAGACCCGCTCGATGAACCTGGCGACCACCGCCGCCATGGCCTTGGGCGAGGCGCTCCGACAGACCGGCGGGTTTCCGGAATAGGATCGAGGCTGGCCCCTGACGCGGCGGCCCATCTCGCCTAGGATCAACCCATGATCGATTCCGAGCGTAACGGCGTCAGCGTGGCTTACCTAAGGTCGAGACTGGACTGGATCCAGCTGCCGCCGTTCCAGATCGCCGATACGCTCGATCCCGTTCATGCCCATTGCCTATCGCAGGCCGCGCGCGACTTTCGCTTCCAGCGTTACCGGAAGATGGCGGCGATCGCCGAGGTCACGCGCCAGGGGTTTGGAACCGACAAGGACAGCGGCGTCACCCTCTCCAACCTCGGCCTGTCCGCGGCCATGCTGGGCGACTTGACCGGGGCTTTCGAGGCGCTGAAGGAGGCCCGCGACCGGTGGCCCGATATCCCCGCGCACCACTACAACTGCGGCGTCATGGTCCTGAGGTTCAGCCGCGACCTGGACGCCGCCGAAAACTGCTTCCTGGCGGGCCTGATCCACGACGCCGCGCATGGCCCGTCATGGCTGGCCATCGCCATCGTCCGGTTGGAACGCGGCGCGTACGAGGCGTGCGTCCACGCCTGCCGGGAGGCGATCAGGCTCGGGGCTTCCCCGGAAGGCGAGGCCGAGCTGTGCATGGCCGCCGCCCTGGAGCGGCTGGGGCTTCCCGTGGAATGGCCCGAGCCCGCGCTCGACGCCGATTTGGCCATTCCGGAGGCGTTCGACATCGCGCCGCGCGACGCCGCCCGAACCGTGCTGAGCGTCGCCCTGGGAGACCGCCAAGCCGAGGCCGCCTTGCGAATGGCCTTGTCGCTCGAGGCGGTCGGGCCGGATTGGAACATTCATCTTCATCTGTGCAACGTCTCGTCATCCGTCGCCGATACCGCCCAGGCCTGGGCCGACGACCGGCCCGAACGGGCCGCCGTCTCGACGGAGACGCTGCTAACCGATCGCATCGCCAACCTGGACGAACGCTTCGGCGTGATCCGGCTGCGCACCCTGGCCGCCTTCGCCGAGACGGTCGACGGCGACGTGATCATGGCCCACCCGCGCACGGTCTTTGAAGCCGACCCCGTCTGTCTCCTGCCCGGCCTGGAGCAGGGCGTGTCGCTGATGGTCCAGGACGGCTTGCTGTGGAACCAGATCGGCCAAGACCTGATCGCGACGCGACGCGGCGAGGCCGCCGAGGGCTTTCTGGCCGACATCCGAGAGGCCGCGCGTCCATCGCCCTGGCCCTGGGCGCCGATGGCCGCCGGCGTCGCCTTGTGGCGCGCTTGGGTCGCGCGCCCTGGCGTTCGGGTCCTGAACACGGCCGACCTGGCGATCGCGCCGACCGAGGCCGAGCCGCCGGCGCCGGACGCCGCGCCGCCCAGGCCCAGTTTCAACGAGACCATCCCCTCGCGGTTCGGCCCGATGCTGCTGAACACCAACGACCTCTACATCTCGGCTGGCATTCGCGAGACCGGGGCCTGGTCCCCCGAGGAGACCGACCTGCTGGCGCGGTTGATCGCGCCGGGCCAGACGGTGCTGGACGTCGGCGCCAACATGGGATCGCACACCCTGGCCTTCTGCAACTTCGTCGGCCCCACGGGGCGGGTGCACGCCTTCGAGCCGCAGAGGATCATGTACCAGGCCATGGTCGCCAGCGTCGCGATCAACAGCTGGACCAACGTCCACTGCCACATGAAGCTGGTCGGAGCCGAGAAGGGCAGCATGCGGCTGCCGAGCCTCAGCTACGAGAAGCCCAGCAACTTCGGCATGTTGTCACTGGCGCCCGATCGCGCGCGGCCCAAGACCTTGACCTACCTGGACGACGAGCCCGGCGAGGAAGTCGAGATGATCACTCTCGACAGCCTGAAGCTGCCCGCGTGCCACCTGATCAAGATCGATGTCGAGGGCATGGAGATCGACGTGCTGCGGGGCGCGACCCAGACGATCAAGGCCCACAGGCCGCTGATCTACATGGAGTGCCAGCGCGACGCGATCGGCGAGGCCGCGTTGGAGCTTCTCAAGTCCCTGGGCTACGACGCCTGGTGGCACGGCGACCACGGATCACCCAACGTGCTCGGCTCGCCCGTCGAGCGGCGGCTGTCTGTGATGGGCCTGCGGATCGCCTGAGCCCTCTCAATTATCGGAAAATGCTCTAGTCGCCGAAATCGACGTCCCGGCGCGCGGCGGCGATGGTGACGATGAAGCCCGCCAGCACGTCCAGCAGGACCATCAGGGCCAGCATGAAGAAGGTCGAGGTCTCGAAGGCCGGCAGCAGCAGGAACTCGACCAGGCAGGCGATGAACAGCACCATCGACAGCGAATGGTTGACGATCGCCATGCGCTTGCTGCTGGCCGACTTCAGAAGCTCGACGAACAACACGACCAGCGAGGCGGCCAACAACAGGTCGGAGAGGCTCACCGCCCAGCTCGCGCCGGAGGTCATGCGGATGTTGAACAGCGGCTGGGCCAGGCGGAGACTGGCGTCCGCGGCCTTGAAGCCGCCGGGCAGGGTCAGGACGATCAGATTGTAGACCAGGACCGGCAGGGCCAGCAGCGGAACCGCGGCGAACATCGACTTCCCCCTTCGGCGGGGCCCAGAACACCGTCGCCGTGGCTAAGGCCTAGCGAGATTTGGCCGCGCGGTGAAGCCGGCGCGACCTTTCGACTCAGGTCCCGCCCTTCAGGCCTCGTCGACGCCCTGGGGATCGCGGGCCCGCGACTGCAGCCACATCACGCCCAGGAGGTCGGAGATAGACGCCTTGAGCCGTCCGAGGTTGGTGTACTTCGACACGCCGCTCTCGCGATGCCGGTGATTGACCGGCTGGAACGCCACCTCGTAGCCCTCGCGCAGCATCAGCGCCGGGATGTAGCGATGGATGTGATCGAAGTACGGCAGGCGCAGGAAGGCCTCGCGGCGGAACGCCTTCAGCCCGCAGCCGGTGTCGTTGGCGGTGTCCTTCAGCAGGCGCTTGCGCACCCCGTTGCCGAACTTGGAGGCGAAGCGCTTGGCGTTGCTGTCCTGGCGTTTCACGCGCTCGCCGCCGACCAGCGCCAGCGTCTCGGGGCCGGCCGCCAAGGCCTTGGCCAGGCGCGGCGCGTCGGCCGGATCGTTCTGACCGTCGCCGTCCAGGGTGATGACGATCGGTCCGCGCGCGGCCATGACGCCGCTGCGCACTGCGCGGCTCTGGCCCGAATTCTTGCGATGACCCAGCACGCGCAGTTGAGGGATCTCGGCCCTGAGCGCGATCAGGCGCGCCTTGGTGTCGTCGCGGCTGGCGTCGTCGACGAAGATCATCTCGTAGCGCTCGCCGGCGAAGGCGGCCGCGATCTCGCGCGCCAGCTTCGGGGCGGCCTCGCCCTCGTCGAAGACGGGGACGACGACGGAGAAATCGGGCGTCGGCGAGACGGTGTCGTTCATCGCCTCCTCATACAGCAAAAGTTGCTTCGGGAAAGATCGTGCTATTCCAGGCGCCATGACGCTTGAATCTCGCCTGGACGCTTGGAGCCAAGGGTGGCGCGGCCCCCTGTTCGCCGCTCTCGTCGCCTTGATCGCCGGCCTGCCGGGCCTGTTCGCCATGCCGCCGCTGGACCGCGACGAGTCGCGCTTCGCCCAGGCCACGTCGCAGATGCTGGAGACCGGCGACTACGTCGTCATCAAGTTCCAGGACCAGCCACGCTTCAAGAAGCCGGTCGGCATCCACTGGCTGCAGGCGGTCGCCGTCAAGACGTTCTCCGACGCCGAGGACCGCCGGATCTGGGCCTATCGCATCCCCTCGCTCCTGGGCGCGATGCTGGCGGCGGCGGCCTGCGCCTGGGGCGCCGCGGCGCTCCTGGATCCGCGCACCGGCCTGATCGCCGGCTCGATCCTGGGCGCGACGTTCCTGCTCTCGTCGGAGGCCTTCATCGCCAAGACGGACGCGGCCCTGTGCGGAACCACGACCCTGGCGATGGGCGCGCTGGCGAGAATCTACGCGGCCCAGCTGAAGGGCGAGTCGGCGGGCAAGCTGACGAAGCTAGCCTTCTGGATAGGCCTGTCGGTCGCGGCGCTGATCAAGGGGCCGGTCGGCCTGCTGACCGTGTTCCTGGCGCTGGCGGCGCTGGCGATCTGGGATCGGAAGGCGCGCTGGATGAAGGATCTGGGCTGGACCTGGGGCGCGATCCTGTTCGCCGCCATCGTCCTGCTTGGCGCGTCCTACACGCTGCGCAACAACGGTCATGTGCGCGTCGATCTTGTCTATGGCAATGTCAGCGACAAGGTGAGGTTGTGGATCGACATTGTCGGGCTGATCATTTTTCTGCTGCCGGTGACCGCCTATGTGACCTACCTGATCTGGCCGTTCTTTCTGACGTCGTATGAGACAGGCGAAATGTCGTCCAATGCCGGCGGACTGATCCGCTGGCCGGTCAAACTGATCATGCTGCTGGGCTTCGGTCTGCTGTTCGTGCAGGGCCTCTCGGAGCTGATCAAGAGGATCGCAGCCCTCGGGGG
>CAKZJK010000137.1 GCA_936942565.1 uncultured Caulobacter sp.
CCTTGTTGGCGTCGGCGGCGGCCTGGTCCTGGGCCGAGGCGGCCTCGGTCACGGTGCTGGCGTCGGCGGCGGCGGCCTTGGCGGCGGCGCTCTCGTCCCCGCCTTCTTCCTTGTTGCCGCAGGCGGCCAGCGAGAGGGTCGACACGGCGACGCCGGCGATCAGCAGCTTGCGGAGCATGGTGGTGCGCATCAGGTTTCCCTTCCGAGTAGACGCGTCGCTGGAAAGCGACGTCTTCCCGGAAGGCATAACGCGTTCAGGGCTCCACGCAAACGCGGGAGCCCGAACGTGTCGCATTATTCATTCGGGATTTGGGCCAGAGCCTCTTCCAGCTCGGCGAAGCTGGGCTGGGCCGGCGAGGGCACGTTGCCGCGGCCGATCTCGACCGAGATCTGAGCGGCGTTGCCGTGCAGGTGAGCGACCAGGACGGCCTGGATGATCTTGTAGAAAGCGCCGTCCTCGTTGACCACGGCCGACAGGCGGGTGGCGAACGGGGCGACCAGGCCATAGGCCAGGAACACGCCCAGGAAGGTGCCGACCAGCGCGCCGCCGATCATGGCGCCCAGCACGGCCGGCGGCTCGGTGATCGAGCCCATGGTCTTGATGACGCCCAGCACGGCGGCGACGATGCCCAGGGCCGGCAGGGCGTCGGCCAGGCTTTGCAGGGCGTGGGCCGGCTCGAGCGCCTCGTGGTGGTGCTTCTCTAGCTGCTTTTCCATCGCGTCCTCGACCTGGTGGGGATCCTCCAGGTTCATGGTCATCATCCGCAGGGTGTCGCAGATGAAGTCGACGGCGAAGTGGTCGTGGGTGATCTTCGGGTAGCGCTCGAAGATCTTGCTCTCGTGCGGCTTTTCGATGTGGCTTTCCAGGGCGATGACGCCCTTGGACTTCATCGTCTTGGTCAGCAGGAACAGCAGGGACAGCAGGTCGCGATAGTCGGCCGGCTTCCACTTCGGGCCCTTGAAGATCTTGCCGAAGCCGCCGGCCGTGCCTTTGACGACCGTCATCGAGTTCGAGATCAGGAACGAGGCGATACCCGCGCCCAGAATACACATCAGCTCGTGCGGCGCGGCCTCGATGATGACGTCCATCTTGCCGCCGGACATGATGAACGAGCCGAACACCAGGCCGAAGAGCAGGACGATGCCGATGATCTGAAACATGGTGCGCAGCCGACCCCGAGTTTGAGCGGCTATCATGGGAGTTAATGCTTAATCCAAGGTTCCCGCCGCGACGATTAGGGGAGGCGCGGCCCCGCGACACGTTGCGCGGGCGCGCGGGCGGGTCTAACGATCGTTTTGATGACTGGGGAGACATCAGAAAGCCGGGACAACCGGGCGCCGTTCGCCATCCTTTTTGGCGTGTCCGTGGCGACCGCGATGGGCAACACCGGCATGCTGTCGGTCCTGCCCGCCATCGGCCGACAGATCGGCATCCCCGACGCCATGGTGGCGGCCATCTTCTCCCTCTCCGCGGTGCTGTGGGCGGTCACCTCTCCGTTCTGGGCCCGGAAGTCCGACCTGCGCGGGCGCAAGCCTCTGATCATGCTGGGTCTTTCCGGCTTTTGCGTCTCGATGACCCTGTGCGCGATCGTGGTGTCGGCGGGCCTGCGTCACATGGCGCCGCCGATGGTGATCTTCGGGCTGTTCCTGCTGTCGCGGGCGCTGTTCGGCGGCGTGGGCTCGGCCGCCAATCCGGCGACGCAAGCCTACATGGCCGACCGCACCAGCCGCGAGGAGCGCACCCAGACCATGGCCACCCTGGCCGGCGCCTTCGGCCTGGGAACCGTGGTCGGCCCGCTGCTGGCGCCGCTGTTCGTGCTGCCGTTCGTGGGGCTGGCCGGGCCGATGTTCGCCTTCGCCCTGATCGCCGCCATCATGCTGGTCGTCGTGCATCGCGGCCTGCCCGAGACCTTCAAGCCGGGGCGAGGCGACACCCCGCCGCGCCGCAAGGTCGGCCTGCCCTGGCGCGGGGAGGGCGCGGCGCTGTGGCGCGATCCGCGCCTGAAGCCTTTCCTGATCTACGGCTTCCTGGTCGCTTCGTGCCAGACGGCCCAGACCCAGACCCTGGGCTTTCTGATCATCGACAAGCTGGGCCTGCCGCCGGTCAAGGCGCAGGGCTTCATCACCCTGGCCATGGCGGCCGGGGCGGTGGCGGGGCTGCTGGCCCAGTGGGGTCTGATCCGGATGTTCCGCATGGGCCCGCGCGAGCTGATGCGCTGGGGCGCCGCGGCCGCCGTGCTGGGCAATGTCGTCGTGGCCTTCGCGCCGGACTACGCCGCGGTCGCCATCGGCTACGCGATCGCCTGCCTGGGCTACGGCTTCGCGCGACCGGGCTTCACGGCGGGGGCCTCGCTGTCGGTGCCGGCCAAGGATCAGGCCGGCGCGGCGGG
>CAKZJK010000138.1 GCA_936942565.1 uncultured Caulobacter sp.
CGCGGATCGACCAGATCCTGGACTGCTTCCTGCTGGCCGGCGGCGACGACTATCTGCTGCGCGTCATCGTCGACAGCCTGGAGGCCTACGAGGACTTCATGCGGCGCAAGCTGCACGCCATCCCGGGCATCGCCTCGATCGACACCAGCTTCGCCTATGGCGTGGTCAAGCAGACTCGCGTGTTTCCGGTAACGGGATGACGCGAACCGCGTTATCGGTAAGCCTCACGGGAAAGTCAGGCCAAGGGAGCGCCGACGCCGATACGATGACCGGGATGATTGACGACGCTCCGCCTTTGTCCGCGTCTCCCAGCGTGACCACCGCGCTGAAGCACGCGCCGATGGGCATCGCCATCTTCGACAACCAGATGCGCTACCTGGCCGCGTCGCGTCAGTACCTCACCGACCAGCACCTGCCCGCCGACATGCCCCTGATCGGCCGCCGGCACTACGACGCCTTTCCCGAGGTGCCCCAGAAGTGGCGCGACCTGCACGCCCGCGTCCTGGCCGAGGGGGTCGAGCTGCGCCACGAGGGCGACCCCTATGTCGACCGCGACGGTCGCACCGAGTGGATCCGCTGGTCGATGGCGCCCTGGCGCACCGACAGCGGCGAGATCGGGGGCCTGGTGCTCTACACCGAGGTCGTCACGGCCAACATCCAGGCGCGACTGAAGCTCGAGGCGGCCGAGGCCCGCTATCGCGCGGTGTTCGACCAGGCCGCCATGGGCGTGGCCCGGCTGACGCCCACGGGCGCGGTGCTGGAGGCCAACGACGCCTTCTGCGCCCTGCTGCGCCGCGATCGCGACAGCCTGGTCGGCGCCACGCTGCAGCACCTGATGCATCCTGACTCTCTGGACGCCACGCTGGAGAGCGCGGCCAAGCTGCTGGCGGGCGAGGCCGAGACCTGCGCGGCCGAGCGGCGACCTCTGGATCCACCTGACCGCCTCCATGGTCACGGTCGACGGCCAGCCGGCCTACATCCTGGCGATCATGTCCGACATCAGCGCCCGCAAGCAGGCCGACGACGCGCAAGGGCGCTACCAGGCGCAGCTGCGCCTATTGATCAACGAGCTGAACCACCGGGTGAAGAACACCCTGGCCACGGTCCAGTCGATGGCCTCCCAGACCCTGCGCAACGAGCCGGACCCGATCGTCGCCTTCGAGAAGTTCGAGGCGCGCCTGCTGGGGCTGTCCCGCGTGCACGATATCCTGACCCGCGAGAGCTGGCATGGCGCGGAGCTGCGCGAGGTGGCCGAACGCGCCCTGCAGCCCTTCGACGAGGCCG
>CAKZJK010000139.1 GCA_936942565.1 uncultured Caulobacter sp.
ACGAGCGCGACGAGCTCGGCAACGACCTGGTGCCCGACTACATGACGTCGGTGCGCGAGGGCGGCTTCTACGGCTGGCCCTACAGCTATTTCGGCCGCCACGTGGATAAGCGGGTCCGCGACAGCGACCGCCGCCCCGACCTCGTCGAGCGCGCCATGGTCCCGGACTACGCCCTGGGCGCCCATACCGCCTCGCTGGGCCTGACCTTCTACGAGGGGGCCAGCTTTCCCGCGCGCTACAAGGGCGGCGTCTTCGTCGGCCAGCACGGGTCTTGGAACCGCAAGCCCCAGGCCGGCTACAAGGTGATCTTCGTGCCGTTCGCGGGCGGCAAGCCGGCCGGTCCGGTCGAGGACTTCCTGACGGGGTTCCTGGACAAGGACGGCAAGGCCCAAGGGCGTCCGGTCGGGGTGACGGTCGATACGTCCGGCGCGCTGCTGGTGGCGGATGACGTGGGCGACGCCGTCTGGCGGGTGAGCGCGGCGCGCTGACAGCGCCCCCTCCGTCTCGTCGCTTCGCGCCGATCCACCTCCCCCGTTGCACGGGGGAGGATGCGGTCCACCTCACCCGCTTGCGGGGGAGGTGGCGTGGCGCCGATAGGCGACGCGACGGAGGGGGCGCTCGCCGACGCAAGGGGAAACTTGCACAACGAGACTAACTGGCCGTACCCTCCTCCCAAAACACGGGAGGATCCACCGATGAAGCTCGAACGCCTGCCGCCGGTGCGGACGTCGCTGTCGCCGACCAATCACCCGTACATGACCGGCGCCTGGACGCCGCAGCACGAGGAGGTCAACGCCTGGGACCTCGAGGTGCTGGAAGGCGCGATCCCGGCCGACCTGGACGGCGTCTATCTGCGCAACACCGAAAACCCCGTTCACGACCCGCTGGGCCGCTACCACCCGTTCGACGGCGACGGGATGATCCACCAGATCGAGTTCAAGGCCGGGGCGGCGACCTATCGCAATCGCTTCGTCCGTACACGGTGTTTCGAGGCCGAGCAGGAGGTCAATGAGAGCCTGTGGGGCGGTCTGATGGATGGTCCCGGGACCTCCAAGCGCCCCGGCTTCGGCGCCCACGGGTCCTTGAAGGACAGCGCCAGCACCGACATCGTCGTCCACAACGGCGAGGCGATCGCCACCTTCTACCAATGCGGCGAGGCCTATCGGCTGGATCCGCTGACGCTGGAGACCCTGGGCGTGGCGTCGTGGGCGCCGCTGGACGGCGTCTCGGCCCACCCGAAGGTCGACGAGAACACCGGCGAGCTGATGTTCTTCAACTACTCCAAGGCCTGGCCGTACATGCACTACGGCGTGGTCGGCCCGGACGGGAAGCGTAGCCTCTATCAGGGCGTGCCCCTGCCCGGCCCGCGCCTGCCGCACGACATGGCGTTTTCGTCGAATTACGCGATCCTCAACGACCTGCCGGTGTTCTGGGACCAGGACCTGATGGCGCGCGACATCCACGCGGTGCGCCTGCACAAGGGCCTGCCCAGCCGCTTCGCCCTCGTCCCCCGCCACGGTGGCGAGCCCCGCTGGTTCGAGGCCGAGCCGACCTACGTGCTGCACTGGCTCAATGCGTACGAGGACGGCGATGAGGTCGTCTTGGACGGATACTTCCAGGAAAAGCCGATCCCCCGCCCGCTGGAGGGCGCGCCCGACGGCCATGGCCACCTGATGGCCTATCTGGACGAGCACAGCTTCCTGCCCAAGCTGCACCGCTGGCGCTTCAACCTGAAGACCGGCGAGACGACCGAACGCCACCTCGATGACCGGGTCCTCGAGTTCGGCATGTTCAATCAGAAATACGCCGGCAAGCCCTACCGTTACGCCTATTCGACCACCGCCAAGCCGGGCTGGTTCCTGTTCAACGGCTTCGTCAAGCACGACCTGGAGACCGGCGAGAGCTGGTCGATCACCCTGCCCGAGGGCCGCTACGCCAGCGAGGCGCCGTTCGCGCCCAAGGTCGGCGCGGTCGACGAGGACGACGGCTATCTGGTCAGCTTCATCATCGACGAGAACCGGGGAACCTCCGAGTGCGCGATCATCGACGCCAAGCGCTTCGAGATCGTCTGCCGCGTGGCGCTGCCGCACAAGCTCAGCAGCGGGACGCACAGCGTCTGGGCCGGGCGGGAGATGCTGCGGGATTAAACCCCTCTCTCA
>CAKZJK010000140.1 GCA_936942565.1 uncultured Caulobacter sp.
CGGTCGGCGTCCTCGCCCCGGATCTCCTCCTCCTCGTGCATCCGTTGCAGGAGGGTCTCCAGCTCGGCGATCTGCTCGTCGGTGATCGAGGTGGCGGCCAGGGCCGCGGCCTCGCCCTCGAACAGGCGGCGGGCCTCGATCAGCTCGAAGGCGCCGATCTCGAAGTCGATCTCGGACGACGGCGCGACGGGCCGCACATTGCCGGTGACATAGATGCCCAGGCCGTGGCGGGCCTCGATCATGCCCAGCATTTCCAGCGCGATCATCGCCTCGCGCAGGGTGGGGCGGCTGACCCCGAACTGCTCGGCCAGCTCCCGCTCGGTCGGCAGTCGGTCGCCGATCCTGTACTGGCCCGCCTCGATGGCCTCGGCCACCGTATCGGCGATCTTGCGGTAGAGCTTGACGTTGTCTGACATGGTCGGCGAAAGGGCCCGAAAGACGCTGGCTTGTCTAGGTCCGCTTTTCTACCACGGACCATGGCGACGCTTGGCGTGTTTTCTCCTGTCAGGCTCTCCGCCGCCGTGGTCACCAGTCGTGCATCGAGCCGTCCAGGCGGCGGGCGACCGGCAGATAGGCGCGCTTGTAGGGATACTTCGCCGCCAGCGCTTCGTCGATGTCGACGCCCAGGCCGGGCGCCTCGCCCGGGTGCAGCATGCCGTCGCTGAAGGTGTAGGCGTGCGGGAAGACCGCGTCGGTCTCGGGCGTGTGGCGCATGTACTCCTGGACGCCGAAGTTGGGGATCGACAGGTCGAAGTGCAGAGCCGCGCCCATGCAGACCGGCGACAGGTCGGTGGCCCCGTGGCAGCCGGTGCGCACGTGGTGCAGGTCGGCGAAGCTGGCCAGCTTCTTCAGGTGGGTGATCCCGCCGGCGTGCACGGCCGTGGCGCGGATGTAGTCGATCAGCTGTTCCTCGATCAGCTGCTTGCAGTCCCAGATCGAGTTGAAGATCTCGCCGATCGCCAGCGGCGTCGTGGTGTGCTGGCGGATGATCCGGAAGCTCGATTGGTTCTCGGCCGGGGTGGCGTCCTCCATCCAGAACAGGCGGTAGGGCTCGAGATCCTTGCCCAGGCGCGCGGCTTCGATCGGGGTCAGGCGGTGGTGGACGTCATGCAGCAGGTGCACGTCCCAGCCCAGGACCTCGCGGGCCTTTTCGAAAAGCTTGGGCGTATGCTTCAGATAGGCTGGGGTGGACCAGACGTTTTCGGTTGGCAGGCTCCCATCGGCCGGCTCATAGAACATCTTGTCCTTCGACACGCCGTAGGTGCTGGGCAGACCCGGGACGCCGGTCTGCAGGCGGATGGCCTTGTAGCCCATGGCCTTGTACTTCACCGCCTCGGCGATGGTGTCCTCGATGGTCTCGCCGTTGGCGTGGCCATAGACCGTGACGCCGGTGCGGCAGGCGCCGCCGAGCAGCTGATAGACCGGCAGGCCGGCGACCTTGCCCTTGATGTCCCACAGCGCCATGTCGACGGCGGCCAGGGCGGTCATGGCCACCGGGCCGCCGCGCCAGTACGAGCCGCGATAGAAGAACTGCCAGATGTCCTCGATCTGATGGGCGTCGCGGCCGATCAGGCTGGGGACCATGTGGTCCCGCAGGAAGCTGACGACCGAAAGCTCGCGGCCGTTCAGCGTGGCGTCGCCGACCCCGGTGATCCCGTCTTCCGTGGTGATCTTCAGGGTGACGAAGTTGCGTCCCGGGCAGGTGACGATGACCTTGGCGTCGATAATCTTCAGCATGGACCTAGTCGTTGAGCGTGAGAGAAAGTGGCCTGACCAGTTTTAGCGACTTATCAGACGAGACGCTAGAGCCCTCGACGAACGTCGGGTAGCGCGGCCCCTTCCCTTGCAATAGTCTGCCCTAACCCTGGCGCGTATGGCGGCGCGTATGGACGGGACTGAACAGACATGACCACTTCGACGGCGGAAACCCGCAAGCTCTACCAGCAGGTGGCCAGCGCGATCGCGGAATCGATCCGCGAGGGCGTCCACAAGCCCGGCCAGCGCCTGCCGTCCGAGCGCGACCTGGCCGAGGACTACAAGGTCAGCCGCCCCACCGTCCGCGAGGCCATGATCGCCCTGGAGATTCAGGGCCTGGTCGAGGCCCGGCACGGCTCCGGCGTCTATGTCACCGACGCGCCGCGCGCCCAAGGATCGGCGCCCGAGCTGGACATCGGCGCCTTCGAGCTCACCGAAGCTCGCCGCCTGATCGAGGGCGAGGTCGCCGCCCTGGCCGCCGCGACGATCACCGACGAGGAACTGGTCGAGCTGGCGACGATCATGGACGACATGGTCGTGGAGAACGACAAGGACGTGCGCGGCGAAGGCGCCGATCGCCGCTTCCACGTCGCGATCGCTCGCGCCAGCCGCAACAGCGCGCTGGTCAGCGTGGTCGAGACCCTTTGGGACCAGCGCTACAAGTCGCCGCTGTGTCGAGCCATGCTGGAGCGCGCCCGTCAGGTCGGCGTCCGCCCTCGCATCGACGATCACCAGGAGATCCTGCTGGCCCTGAAGGCCCGCGACCCCGCCGCGGCCCGTAACGCCATGCGCGAGCATCTGGGCCGGGTCATCGACAACCTGCTGACCGCCACCGAGATCGACGCCTTGGAGCGGGCCCGCAGCGAAGTCGCCGCGCGCCGGGTCGAGCTGGCCCGCCGCTCGGCGATCTAGCCTCCTTTTCGCGACGTCGGATCCGTCTCCCGCGCGCGGCTCGCGCTCGGGCAAGAGCTGACGCACGCCTCTAGCTTCGCAATAAGCTTGAGCAATTTTGTTTATTGAAATTCAATGTCGAGAACACACTCGACATCTTGGCGTTCGCCGAACAGCATTTCTTCAGTTGTTATGCGAAGTTCGAACAGATTTTTACCAAATTATTTCACACCGGAAACCAATAACACTTATTCAGACCTCAATCCGGCGAGCAAGTTGCCCGAAAGATACAGTTTCAAGACAATAATATTGCAGATCATATCACGCGATTGACCGCTTCGCCGCGCGGCTCCTAAGCCGCCCTCAACCGCCGGATCGCGACGGGAAACTATCTTGGCATCGGGCTGTGAGGACGTCGGCGTTCGCGCCGACGAGGGCGGCCCGGAAGGATCGAAAATGAAGTACCAGATTACCCGGGGTCGCCTGCTGGCGACGACGATGATCGCGGGCGTGACGGCGCTGGCCGGCTTCGCCGCGAACGCCCAGACGGCCGCGCCGGCCGCTCAACCGGCCGCCGAGCAGAACAACGAGATCGACGCCGTCGTGATCACCGGCTCGCTGCTGCGCCGCACCGACACCGCGACTCCCTCGCCCGTCACCGTCCAGACCAGCGAACAGCTGAAGGCCCAAGGCATCACGACCGTCGCCGACGCGATCCGCAGCCTGTCGGCCGACAACTCGGGCTCCATCCCCGCCGCCTTCGGCAGCGGCTTCGCCGCCGGCTCGACCGGCGTGTCGCTGCGCGGCCTGTCGGTGAACTCGACGCTGGTGATGATCGACGGCCTGCGCAACGCCAACTACCCCCTGGCCGATGACGGTCAGAAGGCGTTCGTCGACCTGAACTCGATCCCGTTCAACGCGGTCGAGCGCATCGAGACGCTGAAGGACGGCGCCTCGTCGCTGTACGGCGCCGACGCCATCGGCGGTGTCGTCAACATCATCATGAAGTCCAACTACCAGGGCATGAGCGCCGACGCCTCGTACGGCACGAGCCAGCACGGTGGCGGCGACCAGTACCGCTTCAACGCCGACATCGGCCACGGCGACCTCGAGACCGACAAGTACAACGTCTACTTCGACGTCGAGTACCAGCTGGACAAGCGCATCCGTGGCAACCAGCGCGGCTTCCCGTTCAACACCAACGACCTGTCGTCGATCCCCGGCGGCTCGAACGACAACCCGCAGACGGGCGGCAGCACCTTCTACGGCAACGTCAAGCGCGCCACCCTGACGACCCCGGGCAACCTGGCCACCGGTCTGGCGATCGACTCGCCGACCAACGTCTGGCAGCCGCTGCGCACCTGCGCCGCCGACGCGCCGCTGACCTCGCAGTTCGACGAGGACGGCGCGCTGATGGGGACCTACTGCGCCCAGAACATCGCCAACTTCAACGACATCCAGCCCAAGCAGTCGCGGATCGGGACCTACGGTCGCTTCACCTTCAAGCCGAACGATAACCTCGAGGCCTACCTCTCGGGCAGCTTCGTGCAGAGCAAGACCTCGGTGAACGGCACGCCGGTCAGCATCTCGTCGAGCACCCCGAACAACCTGTCGAACCTGGTCCTGCCGGTCTATGTCTGCTCGTCGGGCGTCAGCTGCGCCACGGCCGCCGACCGCCAGCTGAACCCGAACAACCCGTTCGCGGCCAGCGGCGACTACGCGCTGATCAAGTATCGCTTCAGCGACCTGCCGGCCTCGGCCAACTACACCAACCGCATGTTCCGCATGGTCGGCGGCGTGAAGGGCACGGCGGCCGAGTGGAACTACCAGGCCAACCTGGTGGTCGCCCACGCCACCCTGGAAAGCGCTCAGACCGGCTTCCTCAGCTACAAGCAGCTGATGAGCGACATCAACACGGGCGCTTACAACTTCATCGATCCGTCGAAGAACAGCCAAGCCGTCCGCAACGCCCTGTCGCCGGTTCTGGCCAAGACCTCGACCTCGGACCTGGACTCGATCAACGTCCAGGCCTCGCGTCCGCTGTTCAGCCTGCGGGGCGGCGACGCCCAGCTCGGCGTCGGCGGCGAGTTCCGCTACGAGGCCACCAACGACCCGGCCCTGAACCCGGTCAACGACGCGCAAGGGCTGGGCAACGCCCGCACCCAGGGCAACCGCACGGTCGCCTCGGCCTTCGCCGAGCTGGGCCTGCCGGTGCTCAACCAAGTCGAAGTGAACCTGTCGGGCCGCTACGACCACTACTCCGACTTCGGCGACAACTTCTCCCCGAAGATCGGCGTCAAGTTCACACCCATCAAGTCGGTCGCCCTGCGCGGCACCGTGTCGAAGGGCTTCCGCGCGCCCAGCTTCTCGGAAGCCGGTAACTCGGCCAGCCAGGGCTTCACGACGTTCTCGTTCAAGGGTGACCAGTACGCCGCCTTCCGCGACGCCCACGGCAACAACGAGTACACCAAGGCCTACTCGCTCTCGTCGATCACCACGGCCAATCCGGACCTGAAGCCGGAGAAGTCGACCAGCTACACCTTCGGCGCCGTGTGGGCTCCCACCCGGACCTTCAGCGTCTCGCTGGACTACTATCACATCAAGAAGACCGACGTGATCGCCCAGGCCAGCGCGGGCACGGCCCTGGCCGCCTACTACGCCGGCCAGGCCATCCCGGCCGGCTACGTGGTCACGGCCGACGCGATCGATCCGGAACACCCGACCGCCCTGGCGCGCGTGCTGTCGGTGGCTTCGCCCTACATCAACGCCGACTCGCTGGTGACCAGCGGTCTGGACCTGAACGTCCAGGCCTCGTTCTTCCTGCCGGCTGACGTGAAGTGGACGACCAATGTCGAGGCCACGACCATCTTCGACTACCGCTACACGCAGGACGGAACCACCTACGACTACGTGGGCACCGAAGCCCCCTACGTCCTGTCGTCGGGCGCCGGCACCCCGAAGAACCGCCTGCAGTGGACCAACACCTTCGAGCGTGGCCCCATCCACGTCACGGGCGTGATGAGCTACGTCAGCGGCATGCGCCAAGGCGACGACAGCTATCAGGAAGGCTGCCTGTACGGAGACGCGGACTTCAACTGCCGCATCAAGTCGTTCACCACCGTCGACCTGACCGGCGCCTACGACGTCACCGACAAGGCCACGGTCTATGCCGACGTGATGAACCTGTTCGACGCCGGCCCGATGTTCAACCCGGCCAACTACGCCGGCGTGAACTGGAACCCGACCTACTCGCAATCGGGCATCGTGGGCCGCTACTTCCGGGTCGGCATGCGCCTGAAGTACTAGGTCGCCCAGCGTGATAGCCGAAGGTGGTCGCCGGTTTCGGCGGCCATCACGCGTCACGCGAAAGAGATCTCGCGTACGGGCCGCGTGAGTATGGCCCGATGAGATGGAAGGGGTCGTCCGCCAGGACGGCCCCTTTTTCATGCGCCCGCGCCGTCCCGCAAAAAATGGGCTGCCCAACCGGTTGCTCCGGGTGCGGAAATCCGGTCCAGCTTCGTCTCTCTAAGGGAGAGCCGCCTCGGCTGTGAGGCGCGTGGGTAGGGGTAATGCGATGACGCGTGGCGGAGCGATGGCCGGTGCGGCCCTTGGCGTGGTGCTGGCCTTTGGAGCGCTTGGCGGAGCCGTGGCGGCCGATATCACCCCACCCGACAAGGCGTTCGCCCAACCGGTCGGCAGCGACTACTTCCTGGCCGACTACACCGCCTACGAGGCCTATCTGAAGACCCTGGCCAGCCAGTCCGACCGGATGAAGCTGGTCGACATCGGCAAGACCGAGGAAGGCCGCACCCAATGGATGGCCATCGTCTCCTCGCCCGCCAACCTGGCCAAGCTGGACCGCTACAAGGAAATCTCCCGCAAGCTGGCCAAGGCCGACGGGGTCTCGAAGGAAGAGGCCGCGAAGCTGGCCGCCGAGGGCAAGGCCATCGTCTGGATCGACGCGGGCCTGCACGCCAGCGAGACCATCACCTCGCAGGGCCAGATCCAGGTGCTCTACCGGATGCTGACCGCCAAGGATCCCGAGACCCTGCGCCTGCTGGACGACTGCGTGATCCTGTTCGCCCAGGACAATCCGGACGGCATGGAGCTGGTCAGCGACTGGTACATGCGCAACGCCGATCCCAAGAAGCGCGAGTTCAACTCGCTGCCGCGCCTGTACCAAAAGTACGTCGGCCACGATAACAACCGCGACAGCTTCATGTCGGCCATGGCCGAGACCACCAACGTGAACCGCCAGCTGTTCCGCGAGTGGTATCCGCAGATCGTCTACAACCAGCACCAGACCGGCCCGAACGGCATGGTGGTGTTCGTCCCGCCGTTCCGCGACCCGTTCAACTTCAACTACGACCCGCTGGTCATGACCGAACTCCAAGAGGTCGGCATGGCCATGCACAGCCGCCTGGTGGCCGAGGACAAGCCCGGCTCGGGCGCCCGCAGCGCGGCCCCCTACTCCACCTGGCACAACGGCATGGAGCGGTCGGTCGCCTACTTCCACAATTCGATCGGCCTTCTGACCGAGATCATCGGCGGCCCGACCCCGACCACCGTCAACCTGGTGCCCGAGCTGCAGCTGCCGGGCAACGACCGCCCGGCGCCGATCGCGCCGCGCGTCTGGCGCCTGCAGGACTCGCTGGACTACCAGATGACCATGAACCTGGCGGTCATCGACTACGCCGCCCGCAACCGCGAGCGCCTGCTCTTCAACATCTGGAAGATGGGCGACAACAGCATCAAGCGCGGCT
>CAKZJK010000141.1 GCA_936942565.1 uncultured Caulobacter sp.
TTAAGCACCCGGTCGAGGCCAACGGCCTGTTCGTCGAGATGGATGAGCCCACCCTGGAGCGTCTGCGCGGCGAGGGCTGGTTCGTCTACCGCTTCCTGGACGGCACGGTGCGCTTCATGTGCTCGTGGGCGACGACGCCGGAGATGGTCGAGGAACTGGGCGCGGCGCTGAAGCGGGTGGCGTAGAAGACACCCTCTCCCGAGGGAGAGGGCGGGGCCCGCCGCGAAGCGGTGGGAGGGTGAGGGCTTAAGCCCTCGACCGCTGCAGCCCCTCATCCCCCCACGCCCGCGGCGCGGGTCCCGCCTTCTCCCCAGGGGAGAAGGTTTCTTTAGCCGCCTCCACTCCCAGCATCTTCGCGATCTCCCCCGCCGGCGCGGGGCGGCTGATGAAGTAGCCTTGGATCTCGGCGCAGCCCTGGCCGCGCAGGGCGTCCAGCTGGGCCTGGGTCTCGACGCCCTCGGCCGTGGTGACGACGCCCATCGACGCGCCCAGGTCCAGCACCGCCTTGATGATCGCCAGGGCGTCGCTGTCGTGCAGGATGTCGCGGACGAAGGTCTGGTCGATCTTGATCTTGTCGAACGGGAAGCTGCGCAGATAGCTCAGCGAGCTGTAGCCCGTGCCGAAGTCGTCCATCGAGATCCGCACGCCCAGGGCCTTCAGGTCGTGCAGCATGGCCATGTTGGCGGCGTTGTCCTGCAGGAGCACCGACTCGGTGATCTCCAGCTCCAGGCGCTGGGCCGGCAGGCCCGAGGTCGCCAAGGCCGAAACGACGGTGGCCACCAGGCTCCGGTCGCGGAACTGGGCCGGCGACAGGTTCACCGCCAGCCGCACGTGGTCGGGCCAGCCCGCGGCCTCGGCGCAGGCGTTGCGCAGCACCCAGTCGCCCAGCGGCACGATCAGGCCGATCTCCTCGGCCAGCGGGATGAAGTCGGCGGGCGAGACCATGCCGCGCTCGGGATGGTTCCAGCGCAGCAGCGCCTCGCAGCCGGTCACCCGTTCGTCGCCCAGGTGATAGAGCGGCTGGTAGAAGAGCTCGAACTCCCCCTCCTGCAGCGCGCGGCGCAGGTCCAGCTCCAGCGCCCGGCGGGCCTGGAGCTGCTCGTCCATGGCCCGCTCGAAGAAGTGGAAGGCCCCGCGCCCATCGCCCTTGGCGCGGTAGAGGGCCATATCGGCCTTCTTCAGCAGTTCGTCGACGTCCTCGCCGTCCGAGGGCGCGGCCGAGACGCCGACACTGGCGCCGATCACCACCTGATGGCCGGCCAGGTCGAACGGCGCGGCCATGGTCGCGACGATGCGGGCCGCCAGGCGCGTGGCGCCGGACATGTCCGTCAGCCCCGTCTGGACGACCGCGAACTCGTCGCCGCCGAGGCGGGCCACGGTGTCGCCCTCGCGCACGCAGCGCCGCAGCCGCTCGGCCGCCTCGCGCAGCAGCGCATCGCCCAGCGGATGGCCCAGGGTGTCGTTGACGGTCTTGAAGCGGTCCAGGTCGATGAAATGCACCGCCAGCTGGTCGCCCTTGCGCGCCCGGCGGGCCAGGGCCTCGGTCAGCGACTTCTGGAACAGCACGCGGTTGGGCAGGTCGGTCAGTGGGTCGTAGTGGGCCAGCCGCGCGATCTGGGCCACGCCCCGGCGGTTGGTCTCGTTGCTGGCCTGCAGCAGGGCCAGCACCGTGCCCACGCCCAGATACCGGTCCTTCTCGGTGACGATGAAGCCGCGCAGCAGGTCGGAGGCGCGATAAGAGAGGCTGTCGGTGGTGAACTCGGCCAGCTCGGTGTCGGCGTCGACGATCAGCGGCTCGCGGTCCATCAGGGTCGAGATCGGCCGATTGGCGTAGAGCGCCCGACCGTATTCGGCGGCCATGCGCAGGAAGAAGGCGTTGCGCTCGACGATGCCGATCGGGCGGTCCGCGTCGTCCACGACCGGCACGATCAAGGTGTCGGGCTCCTCGCGGAAACGCTCATAGAGCGATTTGCCCAGGTCATCCTGGCGCGCCGGCGCCAAGGAAGAAACCGTGTCCCGCAAGGTGAACATGCGTACGCCTCCACTACGGGTGGCGAAGGACCATTTCTCGGCTAACGGCCCGCTAATGGAATGGCCGGCGAACCATCATTTCGCGAAAACTTCATGGCGCCGTCACAGTGCTTGCGGGCGCGTTTACCGTGACGCGGATCTACTCTCCAACCTTCCACATCACGAAAATATTCGCCTTCCTCGCCCTTGTGGCGAGGACCCAGGGTTCGGTTGGCGCGGCGATGGCCGGAGAGCGCTTCGACGCAAGGCAATACCCATCAGCTCAGGGACGGCGGAACGCTGGACCCCAGGCACAAGGCCTGGGGAGGCGCGTCTCTTGGTCCGATCGAAGAGAGCCCTCTAACGCCCCGTATCCATGAAATCCCGCGCCGCGAAGTCCTCGGGCGCGGCGACCTCGGTCACCGGCTCCTGGCGGTCGTCGAACTCGGTGCGCAGGGCCCGGCTCATGGTGGCGTGCATCTCGTAGAGGCAGGTGATGTAGGTCAGCTCGAGGATCTGCTCGTCGGAGAGGAAGGCCTTCAGGGCGGCGAACACCCCGTCGGCGACGCGGCCGCCATCCAGGACGAGCGCGTCGGCATAGGCCAGCACGGCGCGCTCCTGGGCGTCGAACACGTCCGACACCGCCCAGTGCGGCACGGCGGCGATCTTGGCTTCGGCCACACCCAGCCCGCGCAGCGACTTGCAGTGCTGGGAGAAGACGAACTGACTGCCGCGCGCCCAGCCCGCGCGGGTCTGGGCCAGCTCGCGCAGCACCGGGTCGATCTTGCGGGCCGGATCGCGATAGAGCGCGAAGCCCTGGGCGGCGTGGCGCAGCACGTCGGGACTATGGGCGAAGACGGTCCACCAGTCGCCGCGCGTGCCGGTGGCGGTGCCCGGCTCGGCCACCGGGTCGCGATCGCCGAACAGAAGGTCGTAGAGCTTCAGCGTCCCCTTGTCCGCGACCTCGGCGCGGGGGACCTGACGCAGGCGCGGCATCAGGCGTCCACCGCGGCGCGGGCGGGCTCATGCCGGACGTCCTCGGGCCCGAAGGCGCGGGTGAAGGCCGCCAGCTCCATCATGATCCCGTTGGGGTCGGTGAAATAGACCGAGCGCACGAAGACGCCGGGATGAAGCTCGCGGGCCACGCCCATCTCGCTGTCGTCGTGATTGACCACCATCGGAAAGGCCGGAACGCCGGCGGCCCGCAAGCGCGCGAGGCAAGCGTCCAGGTCGGCCTCGTCGACGGTGAAGGCCACGTGGTTCATCGAGCCGACGGCGGTCTTGGCCTCGGCCGGAAAGGCCTTCACCGAGGCGATCCCGGGCGCGGCGGGCGGCGTATCCGGCCACCAGAAGAACGCCAGGCACGCGCCGCCGCCGCAGTCGAAGAAGAAGTGCTGGCCGCCGTCCGGTAAGGCCACCGTCTTCACCAGGGGCATTTGCAGCACCTCGGTGTAGAACCGCACCGTCTCGGCCATGTCGCGGCAGACCAAGGCCAGGTGATTGACGCCGGTGATCTTCATCTCGGCTTCCTCCCGGAAACCGAGGTTACGCCAAACGGAGGCGAGCGCCAGCTTGCCCCTGCGTCGACCGTGAAGCGGCTAGTCCCGCTCGGCCTTCGCTTCGCCGATGAACGCCTGGCCGATCCAGCTGACGACGCCGGTCACGACCGCGACCTGGATCCCCGCCCACAGGCCCGGGACCCGCAGGCCATCCAGCAGCCAGTCGACGATCCCGATCATCGCCGCGTTCACGATCAGCAGGAACAGACCCAAGGTCACGAGGGTCAGCGGGAAGGTCAGGACCGTGACCACCGGCCGCACCACGGCGTTGACGACGCCGAGCAGGAAACCGGCGATGATCAGGGTCTTCCAGCCGTCGGCGGTGACGCCGGGCACGATGCGCGCGGCCAGCCACAGGCCGGCGGCGGCGATCAAAATACGGAGAACGAAACGGATCATCTGGCCCCCATTTCCCTTACGAAACCCACGCGTCCAAATTGGCGCCGCATTCGTACAATACCCAAGCAGGCAACTCGGACATTACAAATGCGTTACCGCTCTTCCACCCGGCGCTTCGTGAACTATCTATCCCCTCGTGTGGGGGATGATCGCGCGCGATTGGCGAGCGGATCCGCACGCAAGGGGATATAGGTACTATGGCCGTGAATTCTCTATCGGTGATGTCGCCGGACGGCGGCTTGTCGCGTTACCTGACCGAGATCCGCAAGTTCCCGATGCTGCCCAAGGACGAGGAGTTCATGCTCGCCCAGCGCTGGAAAGAGCATCAGGACTCCGAAGCCGCCCACAAGATGGTGACGTCGCACCTGCGTCTCGTGGCCAAGATCGCCATGGGCTATCGCGGCTACGGCCTGCCGATATCCGAAGTCGTGTCGGAAGGCAATGTCGGCCTGATGCAGGCCGTCAAGAAGTTCGAGCCCGACAAGGGCTTCCGCCTGGCCACCTACGCCATGTGGTGGATCCGCGCCTCGATCCAGGAATACATCCTGCGCTCGTGGTCGCTGGTGAAGATGGGCACGACCGCCGCGCAGAAGAAGCTGTTCTTCAACCTGCGCAAGGCCAAGAGCAAGATCTCGGCGCTGGATGAAGGCGATCTGCGTCCGGACCAGGTCAAGCTGATCGCGAAGCGCCTCGGTGTGACCGATCAGGACGTGATCGACATGAACCGCCGCCTCGGCGGCGACGCCTCGCTGAACGCGCCGATCCGCGACGACGGCGAAGCGGGCGAATGGCAGGACTGGCTGGTGGACAACTCCCCCAACCAGGAAGCCATCATGGCCGAGCACGAGGAGTACGACCACCGCCGGCAGGCGCTGAACGGCGCCATCGGCGTGCTCAACGCCAGGGAACGCCGCATCTTCGAGGCGCGGCGCCTGGCCGACGATCCGATGACGCTCGAGGATCTCGCTGCCGAGTTCGGCGTGTCGCGCGAGCGTGTGCGCCAGATCGAGGTGCGCGCCTTCGAGAAGGTGCAGTCGGCCGTCAAGGGAGCCATCGCCCAGCAGGAGGCGGCGGCGCTGGAGGCTGCGCACTAGGCGCACGCGGCTTCGCTCGAAGGTGGTTTTTGGATGCGACTGGAGCCGGCGGAGACGCCGGCTTCTTGTTATGTAGTCAGTTCGCGGCGCGGGCGATCTCGGCGAGCGCACAGCCCTCGCAATAGCGGGCATCCTTGTAGTCGATCCAGTTGTGCGCATAGATCCGCTCCCGCGGAATGCCGTAGCGTAGCCGGAGCAGCTTCGAGAGCACGAGCCAGGCGGCGATCTGGGCTTCGGTAGCTGGTGTGCTGACGTCGGGATAGTTGCCGGCGAACTCCACGCCGATGGAATTGTTGCGCACCACCTTGCGGTAGGTGGGACCGTTATCGATGTAGCGGTTGTCGTTGCGGTTGGCGCCGTCGCCATGCAGCGTGACCATGCTTTCCGGCACCGCCCAATACACCGTGCCGTCGGTTTCGACCCACAGAGTGACGCCGCGGCGCTTCGGGTTCTTGGCCTGCGCCAGCGCGCCGGATCGCGCCGACCCGGCCGGCCCTTCGGTCTGGTGAACGATGATGTTGGTCCAGGGATGGGCGTTGGCGGGATCGCCCCAGGGCGCCAGCCAGACCATCTTCAAGCCCGGAATGTCCGGGGTGCCGGATGAACGGGCGAGCGCGGCGAGATCCTCGGCCGAGGCCGGCGGAGGAAGAGTGACGAAAAGCAGCGCCAGCGCTGTGCGAATGGAGAGCGAGAGCAGGGTCGGCCTCATGGCCGGGGACGATAGCACCGCTCATTCGGCAGCGGCATCCTGCCGGGGCGAATGCGCGGCGATCGCCTTGAGCTGATCGGGCGCCAGCGACGGCGTCTCGTGCCCGGCCTGATGGACGGCATAGCCGTTCTTGCCGTGCTTCTTGGCGGCATAGAGCGCCTGGTCGGCCAGCGCCATCAGCCGGTCCGGGAATGCAGCGACGTCCCGGGTCCATTCGGCGACACCGATCGAGACCTCGATGGGAACCTCGGCCCCGGCGCAGGCGTCGGCATCGTCACGGCAGACCTGCAGAATGCGCCGCGCGATCATCGCGCCCTCGCGCGAGGAAGACGCCGGCAGCACGATGCAGAATTCGTCGCCGCCGGTGCGCGCGAGCAAATCGCCCGGCCTGAGCCGGGTCTGCGCCATCAGGGTGAAATGCTGCAGGCAGGCATCGCCGGCGGCGTGGCCATGGTTGTCGTTGATGAGCTTGAAGCCGTCGAGATCGATCACCAGCAGCGCGAACGGCTGCAGCGAGCGCTCCGCGCGCGCGCACTCCTCGGCGAGGCGCTGCATCAGATGGCGGCGGTTGGCGACGCCGGTCAGATCATCCAGCAGCGCGAGATCGGCGACCTCGTTGCGCAGCCGATCCACCGCCATCAGCAGGAAGCCGAAATTGAGCGACATCGACAGGAAGATCAGCAGCAGCACCGCAGCCGCCTGGCCACTGCTGGAATGAGTGAAGTTGAAATCGAGGCCGATGAAGCTCCCGGCCGTCCGCACTGCGAACACCGTGACGATCATCACCGACAACAAACCTGCGAGCCGCGCGCCGGGGTTGATCGGCCCGCGCCTCGGATCCAGCACCAGCCGCGCGATGACCACCATCGGGACCGCCTGCCCGATCGAGTAGCAGAGGATGCGTAGCGGACTACTGTCGTAGACGTAGAAGAAAAAGGCGATGGAAGTACAGGTCAGGCCGATCACGGCGAAGCTCAGCCGCCACGAGGCCTTCTGCCCGTAGAACCGCTCCACGCCCATCGCAGCGAGGCAGATCGCTGCCGTCATCAGCGAGGCACCGGCCAGAAGCGGCAGGAACGAGCCGAAATAGAACCGCGCCAAGGCGGACATCGCGGCCGGCGCGCACATGAATGCGGACGCCGTCCAGAAGCGTGCGGAATCCAGATTGGGATAGCTGCGCATGACATAGGCCCAGATCAGGCCCAGCGCCAGGAAGTTGACCACGAAGGCGGTCCATAGCGTCGGGACGTTCAGCATCCCGACCACAGGATGTGACGAGTCCTGTTCCCGATATTCAGCAACGCCGCGCTCATGACCTTCCCTGTGGTTGGCCGCAACATGAGGGCGCGCGCTTAATGCTTCCTCAATCGCGCCACCAAGATTGCGCCTTGGTGTTGAATCAATGAAGACACGATTTGCCGGACGTTAACCCTGTTCTCGCGGCATGTGCGAACGCTGCACGCCGCGGCCGGCCGCAGCGAGCTGTGGATAAGCGGATGTCGCCCGGTGACAGGGTGAGGCAGAGCTTCGCGAATCTGCTGGGATCAATTCCCGAGGCTGATGCATAGCTGGCCTGCGCCAGCCAGGCCTCGAAGTCGCGTTGCAATCCATCAACTCCTGACGAGGATTCCATGGCGAAGAAAGCGAAGAAGGCCGCGAAGGCGACCAAGAAAGC
>CAKZJK010000142.1 GCA_936942565.1 uncultured Caulobacter sp.
CAGCTTGGTCTTGCGCAGGTCGCAGCCGACCATCATCGCGCCGGTGAAGTCGGCGTCGCAGAGGTTCCGGCCCGTCAGGGACAGGCCGGAAAGATCACAGAACGTGAAAACCGCCCGCGCGCCCCCCAACTTCGCCGACCATAGACGATCGTGCTTGGCGCAGATGACGTCGAGGTCGTGCTGCGTCAGACGCTTGTATTCTTGGACGGTGGGCGCGTCGGCGCTCATGAGCGGCTGGTATCCTGAATGATGGGTCAACCCTGCGCAGAACAGGATTAACGCCATCTTTCCAAGGAGTTCCGGCGCCGATCAACCGACCTGCGGCAGCGCCTCGGCCCGGCTCTCGTCCAGATAGCGCGCGCCGGTCGGCTTCAGCTGGGCGTCCAGCTCGATGACCAGCGGATTGCCGGTCGGGATCTCGACGCCGACGATCTTGTCGTCCGGCACCTGGAACAGGTGCTTGACGATGGCGCGCAGCGAGTTGCCGTGGGCGGCGACCAGGACAGTCTCGCCCGCCTTAAGGTGCGGAGCGATGTCGCTTTCCCAGTAAGGCAGCACGCGGACCAGCGTCGTGGCCAGGCTCTCGGTCGACGGCAGGCTCGCGCCCTTGTAACGGCGGTCCTTGGCGAAGTCGTACTCGCCGCCCGGCGCCAGTTCCGGCGGCGGAATGTCGTACGAGCGGCGCCAGATCGTGACCTGCTCGACGCCGTGCTTCTCGGCGGTCTCGGCCTTGTTGAGACCGGTGAGGCCGCCGTAGTGGCGCTCGTTCAAGCGCCAGTCCTTGGTCACCGGCACGAAGCTCTGCTTGGCCGCGTCCAGCGCCAGGTTGCAGGTGCGGATGGCGCGGGTCTGCACCGACGTGAAGGCCTGGTCGATGTACAGCCCGGCCTTGGCGATCAGCTCGCCGCCCTTGCGCGCCTGGGCCTCGCCTTCCGCGGTAAGGTCGACGTCGACCCAACCCGTGAAGCGGTTTTCCAGGTTCCATTGGCTCTGGCCATGGCGGAGCAGGACGAGGGTCGGCATCGGGCTTCCTTCGGAATGGAGGCGGGTCGGGCTTATGTCAGGGGCGGGCTAAGGCCAGCGCCGTCCAGCGTCAAGCGCGTATGGCGTCCGCGCCCCCTCCCCCTGGCCGCCGCCCGTGCTATAGGCGGGCCATGCCTGATCGCATCTTCATGCCTCTGATGGGTTTGATCGCCCTCGCGCTGATCGCCTTCTCCCTCGTCTGGCCGCAGGGCCAGGGCGACCGCTCCTGGGGCCCCTTCGGGCATACGCCCGTTCAGCAGACGCCGGAGATGAAGGCCAAGATCAAGCGCGAGCAGGAGGCCGCCGCGCGCCGCGACGCCGCCGCCCGCAAGGCCATCGAAGCCGCCGGGCAACCCCCGCCTGTTCTGGAAGAGCCCGCTCCGGCTTCACCGAGCCAGACCTCGCCGAGCCAGGCCGCGCCCAATCAGGTTCCCCAATGAGCGCCTTCGACGCCATCGCCGTCGGCCGGCGGGTTCTGGGCGTCGAGGCCGACGCTCTTCGCACGCTGTCCCAATCGCTGGACGAGGCCTTCGTCCAGGCGGTCGAGACCCTGTTCAACGCCAAGGGCCGCATCGTCTGCACCGGCATCGGCAAGTCCGGCCACGTGGCCCGCAAGATCGCCGCGACGCTGGCCTCCACCGGCGCCCAGGCGATGTTCGTCCACCCGGCCGAGGCCAGCCACGGCGACCTTGGCATGATCGGTCCCGACGACGTGATCCTGGCGCTGTCGAAGTCCGGCGAGGCGCGCGAGCTTTCGGACACCATCGCCTACGCCAAGCGCTTCTCGATCCCGCTGATCGCCATGACGGCCTTCGAGGACAGCCAGCTGGGCCGCGGCGGCGACATCGTGCTGCGCCTGCCCGACGCGCCCGAGGCGACGGCGGAGGTCAACGCCCCGACCACCTCGACCACCCTGCAGATCGCCCTGGGCGACGCCATCGCCGTGGCTCTCTTGGAGCGTCGCGGCTTCACGGCCAGCGACTTCCGGGTCTTCCACCCCGGCGGCAAGCTGGGCGCCATGCTGCGCACGGTGGCCGACCTGATGCACGACGACGGCGAGCTGCCGCTGATCGGCGTCGACGCTCCGATGCCCGAGGCCCTGCTGGTGATGAGCGAGAAGCGCTTCGGCGCCGTGGGCGTGGTGGAAGAGGACGGGCGCCTGGCCGGCCTGATCACCGACGGCGACCTGCGGCGGCATATGGACGGGCTGCTCCAGCATACCGCCGGCGAGGTCATGACCCGCGCCCCGCTGGTCATCGCCCCCGGCGCCCTGGCGGCGGAAGCGCTGAAGCTGATGAACGATCGCCGGATCACGGTGCTGTTCGTGGTCGAGGCCGAACGTCCCGTAGGCGTGCTGCATGTCCACGACCTGCTCCGCGCCGGCGTGATCTAGGTCACATCTGGTTTTTCCGAACCTTGTCATGTGATCGCGCTAGTCGCCCTGGACTTGGGCGGCTAAAGCCACCTTGTCACAACTGAAGCGAGCTCCTTGATGTTCTCCGCGCCGCGCGCCGATCTCGTTGCCAATACCGCCGCCTATGAAAACGAGCCGCTGGTCAAGGCGACGGGCTTTCGCGAGTACGACGCGCGCTGGCTGTTTGGGCCCGAGATCAACCTGCTGGGCATCCAGGCGCTGGGCCTGGGCCTTGGGACCTATATCCACGAGCTGGGCCAGTCGAAGATCGTGGTCGGCCACGACTTCCGCTCCTACTCGTCGTCGATCAAGAACGCCCTGATCCTGGGCTTGATCAGCGCCGGCTGCGAGGTGCACGACATCGGCCTGGCGCTCTCGCCCACCGCCTATTTCGCTCAGTTCGACCTCGACATTCCCTGCGTGGCCATGGTCACCGCCAGCCACAACGAGAACGGCTGGACCGGCGTGAAGATGGGCGCCCAGCGTCCGCTGACCTTCGGCCCCGACGAGATGAGCCGGCTGAAGGACATCGTCCTGAACGCCAAGTTCGTCGAGCGCGACGGCGGCAAGCTGATCCGCGTGCGGGGCGAGGCCCAGCGCTATATCGACGACGTCGCCAAGCGCGCCAGCCTTAAGCGCCCGCTGAAGGTGATCGCCGCCTGCGGCAACGGCACGGCCGGCGCCTTCGTGGTCGAGGCCCTGAAGAAGATGGGCGTGGCCGAGGTGATCCCGATGGACACCGACCTCGACTACACCTTCCCCAAGTACAATCCGAACCCGGAAGACCACGAGATGCTGCACGAGATGGCGAAGGCCGTCCGTGAGCACGGCGCCGACATCGCCCTGGGCTTCGATGGCGATGGTGACCGCTGCGGCGTGGTCGACGACGAGGGCGAGGAGATCTTCGCCGACAAGATCGGCCTGATGCTGGCCCGCGACCTGGCCCCGCTGCACCCGGGCGCGACCTTCGTCGTGGACGTCAAGTCGACCGGCCTCTACGCCACCGACGAGATCCTGGCCAAGCACGGCTGCACGACGCTCTACTGGAAGACCGGCCACAGCTACATCAAGCGCAAGAGCGCCGAGTTGGGCGCCCTGGCTGGCTTCGAGAAAAGCGGCCACTTCTTCATGAACGGCGAGCTGGGTCGCGGCTATGACGACGGTCTGGTCGCCGCCGCCGCCATCCTGTCGATGCTGGACCGCAATCCCGGCAAGAAGCTCAGCGAGCTGAAGAAGGCCCTGCCGGTGGCCTTCACCTCGCTGACGATGAGCCCGCACTGCGGCGACGAGGTGAAGTACGGCGTCGTCGCCGACGTGGTGAAGGAATACGAGGACCTGTTCGCGGCCGGCGGCTCGATCCTGGGCCGCAAGATCACCGAGGTGATCACGGTTAACGGCGTGCGCGTTCACCTGGAGGATGGCTCCTGGGTTCTGGTGCGCGCCTCGTCGAACAAGCCCGAGATCGTCGTGGTGGTCGAGAGCACCCAGTCCGAGGACGACATGCGCGCCCTCTTCCGCCAGGAGGTCAAGCCGCGCCTGGGCGACCGGGTCGGCAAGTACAATCAGGAGATCTGAGGCGAGCGCATCGCTGATCGATCAGGGGCCGGGGCGAAAGCCTCGGCCTTTCTCTTTGGGCCCGTGTGGTCTACCGACGCGCACATGATCAGGCTCCGCCCTTCCCGCCCCGAAGACGGCCCACGGGTCGTCGAGATCTGGGCCGCCGCCGTGGACGCGACCCACGATTTCCTCTCGCCCGAGGACCGCGCCGCGATCGGGCGCGAGGTCGAGGCCTTCCTGCCGAGCGCGCCGCTGACCGTCGCCGTCGACCGTCGAGACCGGCCGGTCGGCTTCATGCTGATCGCCGGCTCGCACATGGAAGCCCTGTTCATCGATCCCGAGCATCGCGACGCCGGCGTTGGCCGGATGCTAATCGAGTACGCCCTGGCGGTGCACCCGATCCTGACCACCGACGTCAATGAGCAGAACGCCCAGGCGATCGGCTTCTACGAGCATATGGGTTTCGAGCGCGCGGGCTGGTCGGCGACCGACGGCCAGGGTCGCGCCTATCCACTGATCCATCTGCGCTTTGGCGTCTGAGCGGTTCGGGGTTAGCTGCTCGCTCACACGCCGAACGAGTCGCCCATGCGCCGCCTGCTCACCGCCCTCGCCCTGATCCTGACCCCGAGCGTGGCGATCGCGGCCCCGCCGGTCCTGCTCAAGCCCGCCCGGGTCTGGACCGCCGAGGACGCCGGGCCGCCTCACGCCGGCTGGGCGGTGCTGGTCAAGGACGACAAGATCGCCGCTGTCGGGCCGCTCGCCTCGATCGACGCCAAGGACGCCGAGGTCATAGACCTGCCGGGCGCGACGGTGATCCCGGGGCTGATGGATCTGCACAGCCACCTCTTCCTGCATCCGTACAACGAGACGTCCTGGGACGATCAGGTGCTGAAGGAGAGCCCGACCTATCGGACCCTGCGCGCGGCCGTGCAGGCCAAGGCGACGCTGGAAGCGGGCTTCACGACCCTGCGCGACCTCGGCACGGAGGGTGTCGGCGCCGCCGACGCGCCGCTGAAGAAGGCGATCAACGAGGGGCTGATTCCGGGGCCGCGCCTCTTCGTCGCCACCAAGGCCATCGTGGCGACCGGCGCCTACGGCCCCGCGAGGCGCAACTTCAATCCCGAGGCCGAGATCCCGCAGGGCGCCCAAGAAGCCAGCGGCGTCTCGGAAGTGATCAAGGCCGTGCGCGAACAGGCAGGCGCGGGCGCGGACTGGATCAAGGTCTACACCGACTATCGCGTGGGTCCCGAGGGCTCGACCCAACCGACCTTCAGCCTCGAGGAGCTGAAGGCCCTGGTGGAGACCGCCCACTCCGGCGGCCGCCCCGTCTCGGCCCACGCCTCTAGCGACGAGGGCATGCGCCGCGCCGTCCTGGCCGGCGTCGACACGATCGAGCACGGCTACGGCGGCTCGGAAGCGACCTTCAAGCTGATGGCCGAGAAGGGCGTCGTGTTCTTCCCGACCCTGACGGCGGTCGAGAGCACCTCGACCTATTTCGGCGGCTATGTCGCCGGCCAGACCCCGCCGACCACCGCCATGCCCAACGCCGATCGCGCCTTCAAGCTGGCCCTGAAAAGCGGCGTGACGATCGGCATGGGCAGCGATGTCGGGGTGTTCCGGCACGGCGACAACGCCCGCGAGCTGGTGCTGATGGTCAAGGCCGGCATGACCCCGGTCCAGGCCTTGCTCGCCGCCACCGCCATCGACGCCAAGACCCTGGGACGTGGCGAGACCCTGGGCCGGCTGAAACCCGGCTATCTGGCCGACATCGTCGCCGTGGCGGGCGACCCGACGCAAGCGATCGAGGCGACGCGAGATGTCGTGCTGGTCGTCAAAGGCGGACAAATCATCACCCGGCGCTGATCGGCCTCGCGCGCGCGACGAGGCCTTGGGCTGGAGCCGTCCCGCCGCTAAGCAGACGGGACTGTTCAAGGAGTCGCCATGCGCCTGCCCGCCCTCGTTCTGACCCTGCTGGCCCTGCTGGTCTCGCCCGCCCTCGCCCAGCGGTTGGACGAGACGCCGCGCGTGGCGGTGATCTCGGCCTTTCCGCCGGAGATCGGCGCGCTGAACGCCGCGACCAAGGACGCCAAGACCTTCGACGTCCAGGGCGTGAAGTTCACGACCGGCCAGATGGAGGGAAAGCCGGTCGTTGTGTTCCTCAGCGGCGTGTCGATGGTCAACGCGGCCATGACCACCCAGATGGCGCTGGACCGCTTCAACATCACCCGCATCGTCTTTTCTGGCATCGCCGGCGGCGTCGACGAGGGCCTGGATATCGGCGACGTGGTCGTGGCCGACCGCTGGGCCCAGAACCTGGAGAGCGCCTTCGCCCGCGAGACCGACAAGGGCTTCGAGGTCTCGGCCAGCATCCGCAACAGCACCCTGCCGAACTACGGCATGATCTATCCGCGCGCGATCCTGCTGCCGGGCGACGGTCTCCAGGAGGGCCGCGTCTGGTTCCCGTCCGACCCGGCCCTGCTGGAAACCGCCAAGACGGTCGCCGCGTCGGTCGCCCTCCAGCGCTGCGCGGCCGACAAGTGCCTGGTCCACCCGCCCAAGGTCGTGATCGGCGGAGCCGGCGTCTCCGCCCCGGTGTTCTTGGACAACGCCAGCTATCGCAAGTACCTGCGCTCGGCCTTCGACGCCCGGGTGGTCGACATGGAGAGCGCCGCCGTCGCCCACGTGGCCCTGGTCAACAAGACGCCGTTCATCGCCTTCCGCAGCCTGTCGGACTTGGCCGGCGGCGGCGCGGGCGCCAACGAGATGCACACCTTCATGGCTCTCGCCTCCGACAATTCGGCGACGGTGGTGAAGGCGTTCGTGAAGGCGCTGCCGAACTAGCCGCGAGGCTTCCTCGCGATCGTCAGCCGCAGTCCTCGATCGACTGGGCAAGCGCCTCGTTATCGATCGCGATCCGGGTTGGATAAACGACCCAGGATCCGCCCCTGGCCGCCGCGGACACAACAACCGAGGCCCGGCGTCCTCGATACGAGAACTCGATCGTCCACCCGTCATTGCGCGGCGAGGCCGTGAACGGTGTCACGCTCGGCTTGGCGTCGCGAAGAACGCGCGCGACGCAGCCACGAACCTTGTCGGGAGCCTTGACCGTGTCATAGGTCGTCAGGCGCAAATCCGCTTTCGCGTAGTCTGCGAGAACCGCGAACATCAGCGCGCCCGAGTAAAGCAACTTCATCATCGCGACCGACCAATCCACCCGGAGTTGTCGTCGGACAGGTTGGATATTGTCGGTAAAGGCCTCGTTTCCACCTGGCCCCTTGGCAATCGCGTCAACCGCTGGTCATCCTTATCGCGCCGCGCGACCTAGCCGCGCCCGAAGCAGGAACCGTTCATGCCGTCTTTCGATCGCCGCGTTCTCCTCTCCAGCGGCCTCGCGGCCGGCGCCGCCCTCGCCACGCCGGCGGGCGCCGCGACCGAGG
>CAKZJK010000143.1 GCA_936942565.1 uncultured Caulobacter sp.
TCCGGGTGTCTCCCCCACCGGCCCGAAGCGCCCCGCCTTGGTCCCGGTCCGTCGCTAGCCCTCCCGGCGGGCCGGGACGCCGCCCCCACGACAATGCTATGCGGCGGTCTCCAACAGGGGAGCCCGCCCATGTCGATCGAAGCCTTGCGCGCCATGTTGCCGGCCTATGCGCGGGACATCGCCGCGAACCTGGCGGTCCTCGCGGAGGAGACCGTGCTGAGCGACCAGGCCAAGTGGGGCTGCTTCGTCGCCTGCGCCCACGCCGTCGGCGAGCCGTCGTCCTCGCGGGCGATCGAGGCGGCCGCGAAGGCCGCGGGCCTTTCCCCGGAGGCTTTCGACGGGGCCAAGACCGCCTCGGCGATCATGGCGATGAACAACGTCTATTTCCGCGCCCTGCATCTGATGGCCGCGCCGGAGTACCGGGATCTGCCGTCCCGCCTGCGCATGAACCGGCTGTCGCGGCCGAGCGTATCGGCGGTCGATTACGAGCTCTGGTGTCTGGCGGTGTCGGCGATCAACGGCTGTGGCGCCTGTCTCGACAGCCACGAGGCCGAACTGCGCGAACGCGGCGTTTCCACGCTCGAGATTCAGACTTCGCTGCGGATCGCCGCCGTGGTTAACGCCGTCGGCCGGGTGCTGGCGGCCGAGTTCTCCGCCAATCCCCAAAAATGGGGCGTTTGACCGCTGTCCGCGACTCCCGGTCGCGGTTAGCCCTACTCGACATTCATCCTGTCCGTGAACTAGGTTGTTAACCTCTGGGTAAGAGATTCGCGGCGTCCGGCCAGCGTTCCCGAGGAACGCGTCGGGCCCGCATGGGGCGAAGGTGGGCGAGATGAGACTGCTGTCGAAGAACTCTCGGGATAAGAACGCCAAGCCAGCCGTTCTGGGCGACGACGCCCGCGGCGAGGCGATGCTTCACCAGATCGAGTCCACCCAGGCCATCGGTCAGCGCTACGAGACCATCCATGGCGGTCTCGACAGCATCGGCCGCGTCATGGAGCACCTGAAGGCCATCGAACCGCTGATCGGCGAGATCCGCGGTCCGGTCGCCCAGGAATTCGAGGCTCGCCGCGCCGAGCACGCCGAGCTGATCGCCCTGCGCGCCAACTTCGATCAGGCCCAGCGCCAGATCGCCCAGATCCAGGCCGAGGAGCGCGAGGTCAGCGCCCGCCTCGCCGCCGCCGAAACCGCCCTTGGCGAATCCGACGCCCGCCGCCAGAGCCAGGACGTGGCTCTGGAGGACAACGCCCTCGAGATCGACCGCCTGCGCAACGCCCTGCTGCAGTCGGACCTGAAGGTCTCGAACCTGGACGCCTCCCTGCGCGACGCCAACGCCCGCATCGAGCACCTGGTGCAGGACGTCGAGGGCCTGCGCGCCCAGGCCCAGGACATCGACACCCGTCGTGGCGACGCCGAGGCCGCGCTGGCCCGCGCCAACCAGGACAACGCCCTGCTGGGCGAGGAAGCCGCCACGCTCAAGAAGCGCGTCGACCAGGCCGGCCTCGATCTGGCGCGTCTGTCGCGCATCGAGACCGACCTCGAAGCCCAGATCGCCGCCGAGCGCGCCCGCGTTCAAGCCCTCGAGAACGCCCTGGCCGCCCACCAGACCGACAGTGGTCGCATCGTCCGCGGGCTGGAAAGCCAGGTCGAAGCCAGCCGCGCCGAGATCTCGGCCCTGCAGACCCGTCTCGAGACCGCCTCCGGCCGCGCCGACAAGCTGGAAGAGATGAACACCCAGCTCTCGGCTCGCCTGGCTGAGTCCAGCGCCCACCAGAAGGCCGTGGAGCGTCGCGCCGGCGACCTCAACGTCGCCCTGGAGCGCGCCCTGGAACGCATCCGCGCTCTGGAGGAAGAGGCCGAAAGCCTGCGTCAACGCCACGCCGGCGTCGACACGGCCCGCGCCACCGCCATCGAGCGCGCCGACCAGCTGGCCAAGAGCGCGGTCGCTCAGGAAAAGGCCATGAAGCGCGCCGAGGAGCGGGCTCAGCAGCTGCGCGCCCGTCTGGACGCCATGCAGGAAGCGCAAGACCAGATCCGTCGCGAACACGAGGAAAAGGTCTCCGAGCTGCAGGCCACCATTGAGCGCCTCACCTCCGAGAACGCCCTGGCCGAAGGCGCCCTGGAAGCGGCCCGCCGCGACCGCTCGCGCCTGCAGATGGCCCTGCTGGGCGCCAGCGGCGACGGCGACCTGGCCGACGTCGGCTGATCTCGCGCGCGTCCGACGCGATCCGAAGCAAAGACAAGAACGCCCGCGGTCCGGACAGGATCGCGGGCGTTTCTGTTTCAGGGCGTGGCTATCGCGCCGCTTCCACCGCCGCCTTCAGTCCGACGACCTGCTGGCCGATCACGCCGTCGACGGGGCCCGCCCACTTATCGAGGCCGCCTTTCAGATAGCCGCCGACGTCATAGGTGACGGTCACGGTCGTCTTGCCGTCCTTTTCCGCCAGCAGGAACGTCAGCGCGCCCGTGGCGCCCGAGGTCTGCAGCGGTCCCAGAGCGCCGGAGAGCACCAGCTTCTGCCCGGGCGCGGCGTGGACCGTGGTCATGTGCAGCACCGAGCCGCCGTTGGGCAGCCGCTCGCAGAAGCATCCACCGGACGCCGCCGCCAGCGACAGGTTCGCGGCCGAGCCGGACCAGGTATGGGCCGACGACCACCACTTGGCGGGTTGGACCAGGACGCCCCAGACGGCCGCGGCCGGCGCGGTGACCACCACCTCGTGCTTGACCTCGAAGCCATTCGGCTGGGCGTCGACCACCTCGGCCCGCGCCGCACCAGCGGCGAGCAGGGCAAGGCCGGTGACGGCGATCATCGTCTTCATGTCGGGTCTCCCTCCCCAGAACGCGGGTCGGAGGCTGACGGCTTCAGCGCCCGGCGGTCAAGACGCCGCTACTCCACCGGGGAGGTGATCGTCGCGCCGCCGGCCTTCAGGCGATCGAGCACGCCGTTGGCGGGCAGCAGGAAGCCCAGATCCACCACCGCCACGGTGACGCCGGGCCGCTTGAGGGCCTCGGTCATGGCGTTCGTCGTGAGGACCAGGCCCTTCTCCAGCAGTTCCGCGCCGCCCGGGGCGTGGATCAGACACCGCTGGGCCGCGCTGGCCCGATAGCGAGCGCGGACGGAAGCCAGATCGCCCTCGGCCCAGTCCTGGCCGATGGTGGTCGAATGGGCGCCGTCATAGGCGATCTCGTCCAGCGCCACGCGGAGGCAGTAGAGCTGGTCCTCGGGCGAGAGCTTCGAGGCGATCGTCGTCACGGCGCTCATCCGGTATTGGCCCACCGCCTTGACCTTCAGCTTGCGCGCCTTGGCCATGCGCTCGACCGTGCTGACCGGCTTGGCCTCGGAGAGGCCCGCCGCCTGACGGAAATCCGACAGCAAGAGAAACCCCGCGACGCCCGGCTTCCAGTTCTTGTACTCGCCCGCGCCCTTTCGGGCCTGGGTCCGAGACTCCACGAACCGAGCTTTCAGATCCGGCGGCAGCTGATCCTCCAGCGACTTGCCCAGCGGCTGGCGCAGACCGGCGCCGAACCGGAGCACGAAGCCAGCGACCTGGGTGACCCCGACCGAGGCTTCGGGAGGAACGAGCACGAGGCTGGCCTTGTCCAGCGCCTTCTCCAGGCGCGGGCTGGACCATTTCAGCCGGTGGGGCAGGGGCGGGGCCGAGCCCAGAATGTAGAGCCGCGCGCCGTCCTTCTCGACCAGCCAGACGGCCGGGCCGGGCGGCTTGGCCATGATCGTCAGCTCGGCGACTACCGCGCTTTCGTCCGGCGCGGGCGCCTGGCCAAGCTCGACCGTGGGCGGCGGCGGAACCGTCTGGGCCAGGGCGGGAGCTGAAATCGCGAGCGCGAGGGCGAAAGGAACGAGTTTGAACGCAGCCATCAAAACTCCCGTGGCCCCGATCTCCATTTAACCCCTTCTCCCTTTCCGGGAGAAGGTGTCAGCTGAAGGGTGACGGATGAGGGGTCGCATAAACGAAAACCGCCGCGACAAGTCGTCGCGGCGGTCCTGATCTTCAACCTCTCACCCAGCCCTTCGGGCCACCCTCTCCCGCAAGGGGAGGGGGCGAACCCACTAAGCCCCCGGCGGAACCGGGAAGCCGCGCTTGCGCATCAGGGCGCCGATCTTGACGTCGCGGCCGCGGAAGGCGCGGAACTGCTCGACCGGATCGATCGTGTTGCCCTTGGACATGATGTCCTCGTAGAGGCGCTTGGCCACGGCCTTGTCGTAGAAGCCGCCTGGCGCTTCCTGGAAGGCCTCGGCCGCGTCGGCGGTCAGGGTGTCGGCCCACAGGTAGCTGTAGTAGCCGGCCGAATAGCCGTCGCCCGAGAACACGTGACCGAACTGCGGCGTGCGGTGCCGCATCACGATCTCCTTGGGCATGTTCAGCTTGGCCAGTTCCTCGCGCTCGAACTTGTCCGGATCGATGTCGGCGTCGCCGGCCAGGTGCAGCTTCATGTCGATCAGGGCCGAGGCCAGGTACTCGGTCGTGCCGAAACCCTCGCCGAACTTGCCGGCCGCCTCGATCTTGTCGACCAGGGCTTGAGGGATCGGCTTGCCGGTCTGGTAGTGAAGGGCGAACTGGTTGAGCACTTGAGGCGTCGACAGCCAGTGCTCGTTCAGTTGGCTGGGGAACTCGACATAGTCGCGCGCCACGGCCGTGCCCGACACCGACGGATAGGTGGCGTTTGCGTTGAGGCCATGGATGGCGTGGCCGAACTCGTGGAACAGGGTGGTGGCGTCGTCCCACGAGATCAGCAGGGGCTCGCCGGGCTTGCCCTTGATGAAGTTGGAGTTGTTCGAGACGATCGTCGTCACCTCGCCCTTGAACCGCTCCTGGGTGCGGTAGGCGTTCATCCACGCGCCCGAGCGCTTGCCGGGACGGGCGTAGGGGTCGAAGTACCACAGCCCGACGTGCTTGCCGCCGCGGGTCACCTCGTAGACGGTGATGTCCTCGTGATAGACGGGGATGCCCGAAAGCTTCTTGAATTCAAAGCCATACAGCTGACCCGAGGCCCAGAACATGCCCTCGCGCAGCTTGTCCAGCTGCAGGTAGGGCTTCACCTCGTTCATATCGAGGTCGTACTTCGCCTTGCGGACCTTCTCGGCGTAGAAGCGGTAGTCCCAGGGCTCCAATTTGAAGCCCCCCTCCTTTCCTTGGGCGCCTTCCTTGTCGATGATCGCCTGCATGTCGGCGACGTCGATCGCGACCTGGGCGATGGCCGGCGTCCAGACCGCCTCCATCAGCGCCATGGCGTTTTCCGGGTTCTTGGCCATGGCGTTCTCGAGACGCCAATGGGCGTGGGTCTTGTAGCCCAGCAGCTTGGCGCGCTCGGCCCGCAGCTTCAGGATCTTGGAGATGATGGCGTTGTTGTCGGTCGCGCCGCCGTTGTCGCCGCGGTTGACGAAGGCGCGCCATACCTTCTCGCGCGCCGCGCGGACCGGGGACTCGGTCAGGAAGGGATCGACGCTGGAGCGGGTGTTCACGATCACGAACTTGCCCGGCAGCTTGCGCGCGGTGGCGTTCGAGGCGGCGGCGGCCTTCAGGCCGTCGGGCAGACCGGCGAGATCGGCGTCGGAGAGCTCGATCCAGGTGTTCTCGTCGGCCAGCAGGTTCTGGCTGAACTTGGTGTAGAGGCCGGCGAGTTCGGTATTGATCGCGCCGACCCGGGCCTTGGCCTCGGGGCTCAGCTTGGCGCCCGATCGCACGAAGTTGGTGTAGTAGATCCACAGCACGCGCTGCTGCTCGGGGGTCAGCTTGGCCTTGTCGGGCGAATTGTAGACGGCCTCGATGCGGGCGAAGAGCGCGGCGTTCTGGTTGATCTTGTCGAAATGGGCCGAGAGCTTCGGATCCATCTCCTCCTCGACCTTCTGGAATTCCGGCGTGCTCATGTTCGAGCCCCAGATGTAGTAGTAGGTCTGGACGTCGTTCAGCGCCCGGCCGGCGTCTTCCAGCGCGGCGATGGTGTTCTCGAAATTCGGCGCGACCTTGCTGGCGGTGATCGCGTCGATCTCGGCCAGGTTCTTGGCCATGGCCGCCTCGAGCGCCGGCTTGAACTGCTCGACCTTGACCTTGTCGAAGGCGGGCACGCCGCCATAGGGGCCGACCCACTTCTGGAGCAGGGGATTAGCGGCTTGAGCCATGGACACGCTGGGGCTGAGGGCGGCGGCGACCCCGGTGGCGGCCGCTGAGGCGAGGAAGGTACGACGTTGCACGGAGGATCTCCGGATGTTTGTCGGCGACCGTAGGGCAAGGCCTTCCAGCCGTCACATGACAGGACTGTAACCTTTCCCTTCGCGCGCGCTCCGCGTGACAGGCGCCCGCTTCGGGCGCTAAAGCTGGCGCATGATCGGCGTCTTCGACTCCGGCGTGGGCGGCCTGACGGTCCACCGCGCCCTCGTGCAGCGTCTGCCCCAGGCGGACTTCACCTATCTGGCCGACCAGGCCAACGCGCCCTATGGCGTGCGAACCGGCGAGGACATCGTCGAGTTGACCAAGGCCGGCTGCGAGCGCCTGTTCGAGCGCGGCGCCAGCCTCGTGGTCCTGGCCTGCAACACCGCCTCGGCGATCGCGCTTCGCCGCCTGCAGCAGACCTGGCTGCCCGGCTATCGCAAGACCCTAGGCCGCCCGATCAACATCCTGGGCATCATCGTGCCGACGATCGAGAAGGCCACCGGCCTGCCCTGGGAGCACGAGGCCGAACGACGCGGCGAGAAGGTCGAGCAGCTCGACATTCTCGGCGTCTTCGCCACCCAGGCCACGGTGCGCTCTCGCGTCTACGAGATCGAGATCGACAAGCGAAAGCAGGACCTGGCCGTCTTCTCCGAGGCCTGCCCCGAGCTTGTGCCGCTCATCGAGGGCGACGCCTCGGCGGTCGATCTGGCCAAGGCGGTCGAGGGCCATGTCGAGGCGCTGAAAACCCGCATCGGTCGCTATCCGGACAGGGTGGTGCTGGGCTGCACCCACTACGAGATCATCGCCGATATCTTCCGCGCGGCCCTGCCGGCCGGAACGCCGCTGATCCAGCAGCCCGAGGCCACCGCCGACGCGCTGGAGCTCTATCTGGAACGCCACCCCGAATACGATCCGGGGCAGGGCGGCGGTCGCGTCTTCCTGACGACCGGAACGCCGGGCCCTCAGAACGGACTGGTCCAAAGCTTCTGGGGCGGCCCGGTGGCGTTCGAGGCGGCCTGAACAAAATCCTGACGAACGTCGTAAACGCCTCTTAACCCTCTTCGGCCAAAACATGTTGGTTCGACCCATTCTGGCTGGTCGCGAGACGTGTTGAGTTCGGAGACTTTCATGGCGCGAGCGGCGCGGCGATCCCCGACGGAGCTCCTTTGGGACGCGATCCGTTACGGCTGGGTCCAGCCTTGGACCGCCCGGTTCCGGGGCGGGGTGGTCACCGTGGTCGGGGCCGTGCTGCTGCTG
>CAKZJK010000144.1 GCA_936942565.1 uncultured Caulobacter sp.
CCCTACGCGGTCCAGTACAACGGCGGGCCGCTGTTCCATCCGAACGCTTACATGACCGACTATCTGACCGACCAGGCGGTCGCGGCGATCGACGCCAACCGTAACCGGCCGTTCTTCCTCTATCTGGCCTACAACGCCGTCCACACGCCGTTGCAGGCGCCCAAGGCCGACTATGACGCGCTGTCGGGGATCAAGGACCATCGCCTGCGGGTCTATGGCGCGATGGTCCGCAACCTCGACCGCAATGTCGGCCGAGTGCTCCAGGCGCTGAAGGACCGGGGGCTGGACGACAACACCCTGGTCATCTTCACCAGCGACAATGGCGGCGCGCATTACATCGGGCTTCCCGAGATCAACAAGCCCTATCGCGGCTGGAAGGCGACCTTCTTCGAGGGCGGGATCAAGGTGCCGTTCCTGCTGCGCTGGCCAGCCCAGCTGCCCGCCGGCGCGGTCTATCGCAGCCCGGTCGGCCACGTGGACATCTTCGCCACCGCCGCCGGCGCGGCGGGCGCCCGGCCGCCGAAGGACCGGGTCATGGACGGCGTCGACCTCGTACCCTTCGTAAAGGGCCAGGCGGCGGGTGATCCGCACAAGGCGATGTACTGGCGTTCGGGCCGCTACAAGGTGGTGATGGCCGGCGGCTGGAAGCTGCAGGTCGCCCAGGAGCCGAGCAAGGTCTGGCTGTTTGATCTCGCGAGCGATCCCACCGAACGCCGCGACCTTTCCAAGTCCCGGCCCGACAAGGTTCGCGAGCTGACGGCGATCCTGGCCCAACTCGACAGTCAGATGGCCAAGCCCGCCTGGCCCTCGCTTCTGTCGGGCGCGATCTATGTCGACCATCCCAGCGGGCGGGCGCCCAAGCCTAGCGACGAGTACGTCTATTGGGACAACTGAGGTTCTTGATCCTGGCGACCTTGGCGCTTTGCCTGGCGGCTTGCGGTCCGAAGACGCCCCAGGCGTGCCTGGCGGATCTTCCGGTCCCGGATCCGGCTCACCGGACCGCGGGCATGGTCAGGCTGTCGGGAGGCGACTTCCTGATGGGCGGCGCGCCGATCCGGCCGGAGGAGGGCCCTCCGGAGACGGTCCGTGTCGCCCCGTTCTGGATCGACCGCACTGAAGTCACCAACGCCGCCTTCGCGCGGTTCGTCGCGGCCACGGGCTATCGCACCGTGGCCGAACGGCCGCTCGATCCCGCGCGCGACGCCCAGCTGTCGGCGGCGCGGCGGCGTCCGGCCTCGCTCGTTTTCGTGGGGGAAAAGGGAGCGAGGTCGGACGATCCTTCGCGATGGTGGCGGGTGATTCCCGGCGCCGACTGGCGTCATCCCGAGGGCCCCGGCTCCAGCATCCGAGGCAAGGAGGCCTGGCCCGTCGTCCACATCACCTGGGAAGACGCCATGGCCTACGCGCGCTGGCTGGGCCGCGACCTGCCGACCGAGGCCGAGTGGGAGTACGCCGCGCGCGGCGGCCTCGTCGCCAAGCGTTACGTCTGGGGCGACCAGCCCCAGGACGCCCAGAATCCGCGCGCCAACACCTGGCAGGGCGTCTTTCCGGCCCAGGACCTGGGTGATGACGGGTTCAAGGCCCGGGCCGCGCCCGTGGGCTGCTTCGCGCCCAACGGCTACGGCCTCGTCGACATGGCGGGCAATGTCTGGGAGTGGACCAGGGACTGGTTCAAGCCCGGCGTGGAGCCGGCCAGCGTGATCGAGATGGGCGGCCCGCCCGAGATCCGCGCCCTGGACCCGGACGAGCCGAACGTCGCCAAGCACGTGATCAAGGGCGGCTCGTTCCTTTGCGCGGACGACTACTGCTTTCGCTATCGCCCCGCCGCGCGAACACCCGGTCCGCCAGACAGCGGGGCCTCGCACATCGGCTTCCGGACGGTCCTGAGAGAACGCTAGAAGCCGGGTCCCGGTCGCGTGCGGATGTTCAGCTGGCCCGCCAGGCCCGCCTTGCGATGGTGTTCGATGGCGTGCATCTCCGGCGACATCGCCATGGCCTGGAAAGAGGCGAGGTTAGGGTATTCCGCCAGGGCGACCGCGTCCCACGGCTCCTCGATCTCGCCGATCAGCAGACCCGTGACCGCGCCGCTGTAGCGGATGCGTCCGCCCAGGCCCTCGACCAGCTTGCGAACCGCTTCGCCGTAACGGGCGTAGGCCTCTCGACCCGAGAGGTGGCTGTCCGATCCATCCGGATACTGGGCCTTGTCGTGGAACTTCAGCAGATTGACCATGACGATCGGCCCGTCTTCCGGCGCGCCGAAGAATTCGGCGATCTGCGGCGGCTCGGGGAAGACGGCGTTGACGACCTTCATGCCACCGCCTCCGGCTGGGGCAAGGACGCGACCAGTTCGTCCAGTAAGGCCGCGATATCGCCAGGCGCGTCCTCCTGGATGAAGTGTCCGCCCTTCAGGGTCACATGTTTGGATTTCTGGGTCGCCGGCACGCGCGCTTGGAAGATCGCCTCGCCGCCGCGCGTGATGGGGTCGCTGTCCGAGAAGGCGGTCAGGAACGGCTTGTCGAAGCGCTCCAGAACCTTCCAGGCGGCCTCGTTCTCGGTGATCGAGGCGTGCTCGGGCGTGATCGGCACCAGGGCCGGAAACTGACGCGCGCCTTCCTTGTAGCTTTCGGCTGGGAAGGGCGCGTCATAGGCGGCGCGCTCGGCGTCCGAGAGATCGCGCGCCGTCCCGCCGTTCAGGATGAAGCCGATCGGCAGCTCCGGCACGTTCTGGCTGAAGTTCAGCCAGGCCTCGAAGCCCTCGGTCTTGCCTTGGCCGATCGGCAGGCCGGTGTTCGATACGACCACCGCCGCGAAGCGCTCCGGGAAGGCGGCCACCAGGCGTAGGCCGATCAGGCCGCCCCAGTCCTGGCAGAAGAGGACGATGTCCTTGAGGTCGTTGCGGACCAGCCAGTCGCTCATCCAGGCGACATGCCGCTCATAGGTGTAGTCGCCGCGCCTGGTCGGCTTGTCCGAACGGCCAAAGCCGACCAGGTCCGGCGCCACGGCCCGACGCCCTCGGGCGACCAGGTCGGCGATGATCTTGCGGTAGAGATAGGCCCAGGACGGCTCGCCGTGCATCAGCAGGATGGGGCGCTGGCCGCGCGGACCCTCGTCGACGTGATGGACGCGCAGGCGTGTGCCATCGGCGTCCGTGATCTCGGTGTAGCGAGGGGCGTAGGGCCAGTCGGCCAAACCCTCGAACCGCTCGTCCGGCGTTCTCAGCACGTCCATGGTCGCTCCCTCCGCGCCTTCGGTTATATTGACATACTGAGTGTCACTATATCGCCGCCTGTCAAGAACGACCGCGCATTGGCGGGTGGCGGCCACGACCGGCGAGCGCTAAGCAGGACGCGGGAGGATCTCGGACTTGGATCGCGCGCGCTATCTTCTGCCCCATGCGACCGACGACGCGATGTCCGCCGATGGCAGACGCCGGCGGGGGCAGGACAGCCGCGCCCGCATCGTCCAGTCCATGCTGGACCTGGTGCGCGAGAGTCATGTGTCGCCCTCGGCCGAACTCGTGGCGGAGCGGGCGGAGGTGGGGCTGCGCACCGTGTTCCGGCACTTCAAGGATCTGGAGAGCCTCTATCGCGAGATGTCCGGGGTCATCGAGTCCGAGCTGATGGCCTTGGCCGATACGCCGTTCAAGGGCTCTTCCTGGCGCGAACGGGTGCTCGAACTGGTCGAGCGTCGCGGATGGGCCTACGAGCGGATCGCGCCGTTCAAACGAGCCTCGGATGTTCACCGTCATCAATCGACCGCGCTCGACTCGCACAACGCCAAGCTGGTCGCCGGCGCGCGCGAGATCCTGAGGCGCGAGCTGCCGGCGGCGCTGGCCCGCGAGCGCGATCTCTTCGAGGCGATCGATCTGCTTCTGAGCTTCGATGCGTGGCGGCGTCTACGCCAGGATCAGGACCTCTCGCCGGAGGCGACGACCGAAGTTCTTCAGGTGATGATCGCGGCGCTGTTGGATCGCGCGCCTAGCCCGTGACGCGGTCGGCCGGACAAAAGGGGCCGGCCGGAGCTGCTCAATTCCCCGGCCGGCGGACGTCCAACCGTAAGGGGCGATCGGAGTCCTTGCTCTGGAAGGACGCCGCGGCGCGGGGCTAGCCTCCATTGTCGCTTCAAAATGGTGGCTCGCGTTCGCGGTCTTCGCGCGCTCATTCGTTCAAGTCTCGCGATCAGCGTCCTGACACGATGTGTCAGCAGGGCGAGCCCGCGCTGCTTGCCAGCGCAAGTTGGAACGCCGAAGTTCCACCAGGCGTTGTCGTCGACTGGACCGGCCAGCGCCGCCATGTCCCAAGGAGCCGCCATGACCCCCGACGATCTGCCCGTCATCGATCTGGCCGGCGTCGAAGTCCCCTCCGCGGTCGAGCGCTATCGCCGGGTCCGGCGACGCACGGAGGCTCTGGCGGCGCCGCTCTCGCCCGAGGACCAGACCGCCCAGTCCATGCCGGACGCCAGCCCGACCAAGTGGCACCGCGCCCACACGACCTGGTTTTTCGAGACCTTCCTGCTGACGCCGTTCCTGCCGGGCTACGCCGTCCACGACGCCGACTACAACTACCTGTTCAACTCCTATTACGAGGCCGTCGGTCCCCGGCAGCCCCGGCCCCAGCGGGGCCTGCTGACGCGCCCGTCGACCCAGGCAATCGGAGCCTATCGCGCCCACGTCGACGCGGCCATGGAGCGTCTCCTGACCGGGCCGCTCACGCTGGAGATCGAAGAGAGGCTAGACCTTGGTCTGGCGCACGAGGAGCAGCATCAGGAGTTGATCCTGATGGACATCCTCCACCTGTTCTCCCAGTCGCCGCTTAGCCCGGCCTATCAGGCCGGCGCGGCCACCCATCGCGGTGACCCCGGACCGCAACGCTTTCACCGCTTCGCGGGCGGGCTGGTCGAGATCGGGGCGACGCGGACGGGTTTCGCCTTCGACAACGAGCGACCGCGACACCGCGCCTATGTCGCGCCGTTCCGCTTGTCGGATCGCCTCGTCACGAACGGCGAATGGATCGCCTTCATTGAGGCCGGCGGCTACCAACGCGTTGATCTTTGGCTCTCCGAGGGTTGGGCGAAGGCTCGCGAGGAGGACTGGAGCGCGCCGGCCTATTGGCGCCGCGAGGATGACGGAAGCTGGACGACCATGACGCTCAGAGGGCGCTCGCCGGTCGATCCGCACGCCCCCGTCGTTCATGTCAGCTACTACGAAGCCGCGGCCTACGCCGCCTGGGCCGGACGGCGGCTGCCGACCGAGGTCGAGTGGGAAGCCGCCGCCACCGCCTCGGGCGACACGAGCCTGCGTCAGCTTTTCGGGTCGGCCTGGCAGTGGACGTCCAGCGCCTACGCCGCCTATCCGGGCTTCAAGCCGGGAGCCGGCGCGCTGGGCGAGTACAACGGCAAGTTCATGGTCAACCAGATGGTCTTGCGCGGCGGCTGCGAGGCCACGCCGCCCGGCCATTCGCGGGCGACCTACCGGAACTTCTTCCATCCCGATCGGCGCTGGATGTTCGCTGGCGTCAGGCTGGCCGACGATGATCGCCTCGTCGAGGTAAAGCCTGGAAATACGTTTCTGGACGAGGTGATCGCCGGCCTCTCGGCGACGCCCAAGACGTTATCGGCCAAGTACTTCTACGACGCGGAGGGCTCGCGGCTGTTCGAACAGATCTGCGAGTTGCCGGAATACTACCTGACCCGCACCGAAACGGCGCTGCTGCGCGAGATCGCGCCGGACATCGCCGCGCGCGTTCCGGACGGCGCGGCGCTCGTCGAGTTTGGCAGCGGCGCCAGCACCAAGACCCGCATCTTGCTGGACGCCGCGCCCCAGGTCGCGGTCTACGCGCCGATCGACATCAGCCCGACCGCGCTCGACGAGGCGGCCGCCAGCTTGCGAGCGGACTATCCCAGTCTGACCGTCGCGCCGTTGGTCGAGGACTTCACCAAGGCGCTGAGCCCGCCGGAAGGCGCGCGCGGTCGGCCGCTGGTCGGCTTCTTTCCGGGCTCGACGATCGGCAACTTCGCGCCGGACGAAGCCGAGGCGCTACTGCGCGGCGCGCGGACGTTGCTGGGCGAGGGGGCGACGTTCGTGGTCGGCGCCGATGTCGCCAAGGATCCCGCCGTGCTGGTCCCGGCCTATGACGACGCGCGAGGCGTGACGGCGGCCTTCAATCGCAACGTCCTGGTTCATATCAACCGCGCGCTGGACGGAACGTTCGATCCGAGCGCCTTCGCCCACCGGGCGATATGGAACGCCCAGGAGAGCCGGATCGAGATGCATCTGGAAAGCGTCCGCGATCAGATCGTCATGGTCGGCGACCACGGCTTCCGTTTCGCCCAGGGCGAAACGATCCACACCGAGAACTCGTACAAGTACGAGCCCGAGGCGTTCGAAGCGATTGCCCATCGCGCGGGCTGGACGTTGGCGCGACGCTGGATCAGCTCGGATCCGGCCTTCGGCGTCTACCTGCTGACGGCCTGATCAGCCAAGACCGACGCGAACACGAAAAAGCGCCGGTTCCGAGGGTGTCGGAACCGGCGCGCTCGAACCGGGGTTCGATCAATTAGATGCCGCGTTCGCCGGGGCGGCCGCCGCGCGAGGAAGACCCGCCCTTGCGGCCGGCGTTGGCGGCCAGGTCTCGATCCTTGGCGAAGCTGCGCTTCTCGCTGGGCACGCTCGCGCCGCCCTTTCTGGCGATCTCGCGCCGGCGTTCCGGGTCCATGGCGGCGAAACCGCGACGACCGCGGGGACGTTCGCTATCGGTGTCCATCTGGGGCTCCTAGTCGGGACTGGTCACAGGCGGTACGGGCGAGGGCGCGACGCCATAGGGACGGTCGTCCCCGGGATCGACCGGCGGCGAGGTAGGGGTCTCCTCGACGGGGACGACGCCGGGCTCGTACTCGGGCGGGGTGGGCTCGAGAGGAGGCGGGGCGTCGGGGTCGGTCATTGGTGTCGTTTCCTGCGCGTTCCGGTGAAGTAACCAGCGAAGACGCTTTCGGTTCACCATGAAGCCGCACTAATTACGCGGGGATGGGAATGTTTCCGTCCCAAGGAGTCGCCTGAGAATGCCGCGCAACACCAAGCAGATGCTGCCTCGGGCCCTGTCGCATTGGCGTCTGGCGGTTGCTCTCGCGATCGGGATAGTCGTCTGGATAACGGCGAATTATTTCGGCGCGCCGCGTGGAGCGCGACTGTTGCTGGCCTGGGATAGCGCCGCGCTGGTCTATCTATTGACGATGTGGACGCTGTTCATCCGATCGGACGAGGCCGAGCTGAAGTCGCGCGCCGCTCTCTACGACGAGGGCGTGCCCGTGCTGATGCTGATCGTGCTGGCCGCCATCGCCGCCAGCCTCGGCGCGGTGGTCGACGCGATGATCGTCGTAAAGGACGCGCCCAGCGGCGCCAGGGCGCTGATCATCGGCAGCGCGGGGGCGACCCTGATCCTGTCGTGGCTGGTGCTGCAGACCGTGTTCGTCCTGCACTACGCTCATCGCTATTTCGGCGCGGGCAAGGACAAGGGCGGCATCCAGTTTCCGGGCGAGCAGCCCACCAGCTATCTCGACTTCGCCTATCTGGCCTTCAGCATCGGGGCCACCTTCCAGGTTTCGGACAACAGCATCCTGACCGCGAAGCTGCGCCGCCTCGTCACCGCCCACGCCGCGGCGGCTTATTTCTACAACACCGCGGTCCTGGCGCTGGGCATCAACATCATGGCCAGCCTGATTGGGGGATAGGCCTAGCGGGGCGGCGGGCGTCCGCCGCGCTTGTCGCGACCCTTGCCGCCCTCGGCCATCCGCTGGGCGGGGGTCTTGGGCAACTCCTCGAGCTTCAGCAGGCCGTCCTTGTCCAGATCGAGCAGGACGAAACGGGTCTTGGCGGCCTTGATCGCCTCGTCCTTGGTGATGCGACGGTTGAAATCGGCGTCGGCGCCCATGACCGGCTCTGGCTCGGCGATCAGACCGTAGAGCGAGGCGCCCTGCAGCATGTTGGAGCCGGCGCTCCGCCGGGGCCGGTCGCCGCCGTCGGGGCCGCCGCCACCTCCGGGCGGTCCGCCGCCGGGACCTTGACCCATGGGGCCGCGCCGTGCCGACGGCGCGACGCCGCCCACGATTTCCGGCGCGATGCGGGTCTCGTAGGCCGAGACCTCGAATCCGTCGATCACGCCGTCATGGTCCGCGTCGACCACGGCGAAGAACCTCAGGGCGTCGGCGACGAACTCGTCCCGGCTCACGGCGCCGTCGTGATTGGCGTCCGCGCCGGCGAACCAGGCGGCCACGGGATAGGGTTGGCCGGGCGGGGCGCGGAACGGCTCGCCCGCCGGGCTGATGAACAACCTCGGGCCGCCGCCTGGACCGCCAGGGCCGCCCCGTCCCGGGCCTCCGAAGTCGCCGCCGTCAGGGCCGCCAGGTCCTCCATCCGGGGGACCGCTGGCGCAGGCGGATAGGGTGGCGGCCAATATCGCGGCTAGGACCAGGGCGCGTGACGTCATCAAGGCGGTCTCCATCGCCAAGCTTTGAAGACCCTCCGCGTTGCCAGCCAATGTCAGGCGCGGCGGCGGACTTTGCGGCCTCGCAACAGTTGGCGGGGATTCGCAAGCTTCAGGCGGGGAGACGCACGCTGGCCCGCAGGCCGCCTTCGGGGCGATTGGCGAGGGTGACGTCGCCGCCGTGCGCCCGCGCCAGGGAGCGAACCACCGCCAAGCCCAGGCCCATGCCGCCGGTCTCGCGATTGCGCGAGGGTTCTCCGCGATAGAAGGGCTCGAACACCCGCTCCACCTCCGCCGTCGGCACGCCAGGGCCATCGTCGTCGATCTCGATGATCGCCATGCCGTCCTCGGCATAGACCCGGCCCCGGGCCGCGCCGCCATACTTCAGGGCGTTCTCGACCAGGTTCTGGACCAGGCGCTTCAGCGCGACGGGGTCGCCTTCGATCACCGTCTTCTCGGCGTGTTCGACGGTGGTGTCGCCGCCCGTCTCGGCCGCCTCGTCCATCACGCTTTCCAGCAGCGAGGCGAGTTCGAGCTTCGTCCGTTCGGCCGGCCGGTTGGTGTCGCGCACGAAGCCCAGGGTGGCGGCGATCATCGCCTCCATCTGGTCGATGTCGGCGGCGAGCTTGGGGCGGATGTCGTCCGGCGCGGCCTCGATGCGAAACTTCAGGCGGGTGAGGGGCGTGCGCAGGTCATGGGCGATGGCGCCGACCATGGCCGTGCGGTCCTCGACGTAACGCCGCAGGCGCTCCTGCATCATGTTGAAGGCGGCGGCGGCCGCGACCACCTCGGTCGAGCCTGACAGGTTGAGCGGCGGCGTGCGCGGGTCCTTGCCCAGCCGCTCGGCCGCGTCGGCGAAGGCGGTGATCGGCTGCGACAGGCGACGGGCGAACAGCCAGGCCAGCGGGGTCACGGCGATCACGGACAGCAGAAGGATCAGCAGGATTCGCTGTTGCCAGCTGTCCAGGCGGAACGTGGGCTTGGGCTCGACCACCAGCCAGCGGCCGTCGCTCTGGCGCACGCCAAACTTGAAGTCGCCGAAGATCAGCGGTTCGTCGCGACCGCGCGCGCCCGGCGGACCTCCGGAGCCTGGCTCCCGCGCGAACGGCTCCCGAGGGGGCCTGCCCCTGGGGGGAGGGGGCGCATCCTCGGAGGTCTTGGGCGGATTGACCGGCATGCGGCGGACGAAGAAGCGTGGGCCGTTGTCGATCTGCAGCTCGACCCGGTTGACCGGAGCGCCGATGGCGCGCGCGATGCCGGCCTTGAAGTCGGCGCGGCGGATGCTGTCCGGTCCGTTAGAGCGCAGGGAGGCGCGTTCCTTGACCACCAGCAGACGGCCGTCTCGCGGCTGGACCGGCTGCCCGGTCTTGAGCGCGCGGACGATCTCGGCGGAGCGGTAGAACTCGGGCGGCGGCGGCGGCAGGTTGAAGATAACCGCGATCGCGATCAGCTGGGCCGCCACCAGGGTGACGATGACCAGACCCAGGGCCTGCGCGAACAGCGGCGCGCCGCGCCGGAACATCGTCATGGCGTGCGCACGACCTTGGCGGTGAACATGTAGCCCTCGCTGCGGATCGTGCGGATCAGCTCGCCACCGCCGCCATCGTCCAGCTTGCGCCGCAGCCGGCTGATCTGCACGTCGATGGCGCGGTCATAGGCGTCGCTATCGCGGCCGCGGGCGAGATCCAGCAGCTGGTCGCGGGTCAGCACCCGCTGAGGGCGCTCCACGAAGGCCCGCAGCAGCGAGAACTCGCCGCTCGAGAGGTTCACGACCACCGACTGCGGCGAGCGCAGCTCGCGGCGGACGAG
>CAKZJK010000145.1 GCA_936942565.1 uncultured Caulobacter sp.
CTCGGAATTCGCCGCGCTCACGGAGCGGTCGGCGAGCGCCAAGCGCGGCGCGCCGCTGATCGGCCTCGCCCAGGCGGGACAGGAAGGTTTCTTCGACGCGGCGGGCATGCCGGTCGGAACGGGCTGGGACGAGGTCGCGGCGCCGGATCTTGGCGAGGGCCTGTTCGCTCTGGAGGTGTCGGGAGACGCCCTGGCGCCGGTCTATCGCGACGGCGACCGGCTGCTGGTCTCGCCCACGGTCGAGCCGCGCAAGGGCGACCGGGTGGTGGCGCGGACCCAGGGCGGCGAGGTGCTGGTGCGGGAGCTGGGCCGGGTCACGGCCCGGACGATCGAGCTCTTGGCGCTTGGGCGCGAGGGCGATCGCCTGCTGTCGCGGGACGAGGTCGCCTGGATCGCGCGGATCGTCTGGGCCAGCCAGTAGCCGGCCCTAGATCCAACGAACTACGTGCGCGGGCAGTCGCCGTGGGTATCGAGCAGCCAGGCGATCAGCGGGCCGGCAGCCGGATCGGCGCACGACACGTCGACGCGGTACGACTGCCAGGTGTCGTTGTGCGCGGCCTCGACGCGGGCGTCGGGGAACTGCTGGACGATGCCGCCGAGCAGAGAATCGAATTCCCGACGGTCGGTGGGGCGAAGCGTGAACGAAGCCATGGTCTGACCTTGAAGACTGTTCTGGTCCTGAAGATCGGACCTTAGACTCACAAAAGTGGTCAGACCCTTAATACCGAATTCAGGCCTCGTTCATCTGCCCGGCAAGGTGTCGCTGCGCGTTTCCGCCGCACCAAGACTTACCCCAACTTCTCCTCGATCAGCGCCACCGTCCGGTCGATCCCGAAGATGGCCGCGAACGAGCCGAAACGCGGGCCCTGGCTCTGGCCCAGCAGCACCTCGTAGAGGGCCTGGAACCAGGCGCGCAGCGGGTCGAAGCCGTGGGTCTTGCCCACCTCGAACACCTCGTTCTGGATCAGCTCGGCGTCCTGGGTCCCGGACGGCATGGCCTTGAGCTTGGCTAGCAGGTCCAGCATGGCCGCGCGTTCCTGGTCGCTGGGCGCGCGGAACACCTTCGAGGGCTTCACGAAGTCCTCGTAGTAGTTGATCGCGTAGCCGGCCAGGCGGTCCAGCAGCGGCTGGCTGTCCGGCGAGGCGCCCGGGATGTAGCGCGACAGGAAGCCCCAGAGGATCTCCTTGGTCGAGGCGTCGGCGGCCGAAACGAGATTCAGCATCAGGCTGAACGACACCGGCGAGCCCTGCTGCGGCGGGCGGCCGGCGTGGACGTGCCAGACCGGGTTGTCGAGCTGCTTGGCCGGCTCCTGGCGCGGATAGGCGTCCAGCTGCTGCAGGTACTCGTCGGTCGCCTTGGGGATGACGTCGAAATAGAGCTTCTTGGCCGACTTGGGGCTCTGGAACATGTAGTACGACAGGCTCTCGGGCGCGCCGTACCGCAGCCAGTCCTCCATCGATAGGCCGTTGCCCTTGGACTTGGAGATCTTCTGGTTGTTCTCGTCCAGGAAGAGCTCGTAGTTGAAGCCTTCCGGCGGAGTTCCGCCCAGCGCCTTGCAGATCGCGCCCGAGGCCTTGACCGAGTCGATCAGGTCCTTGCCCGACATCTCGTAGTCGACGCCCAGCGCCGTCCAGCGCATGGCCCAGTCGGGCTTCCACTGCATCTTCACGTGGCCGCCGGTGACCGGGACCTCGACGTTGCGACCATCCTCGTCCTGGAAGACGATCGTGCCCTTCTCGACATCGCGCTCCAGCGTCGGGACCTGCAGCACCCGGCCGGTGGTCGGGCTGATGGGCAGGAACGGCGAATAGGTCGCGCGGCGCTCCTCGCCCAGGGTCGGCAGCATGACCTTCTGGATCGCGTCGAAGCGCTCCAGGGCGGTCAGCAGGGTCGCATCGAACATCCCGCCACGATAGCAGGCGGTCGAGCTGACGAACTCGTAGTCAAAGCCGAAGCCGTCCAGGAACGCGCGCAGGCGGGCGTTGTTGTGGGCGCCGAAGCTGTCGTGGGTGCCGAAGGGGTCGCGGACCACGGTCAGCGGCTTGCCCAGGTCCTCGATCAGCGGCTGCTTGTTCTCGATGTTCTCGGGAACCTTGCGCAGGCCGTCCATGTCGTCGCTGAAGGCGATCAGGCGGGTCGGGATGGCCTCGTCGGTCAGGGCGCGGAAGGCGCTGCGCACCATCGTGGTGCGCGCGACCTCGCCAAAGGTGCCCAGGTGCGGCAGGCCCGACGGCCCATAGCCGGTCTCGAAAATCACGGCCTTGGCCAGCGCCGGATAGGCTTTCACCGCCTCGTCGGTCTTGCCGGCGTCGATCAGGGCCTTGGCGGCCTCCTGGTCGGCGCGGTCGGGGAGGCGCACGCGCAGGACGCGGGCGATCGTGGCGCGCGCCTGCTCGAAGGGCCAGGAGCGGGCGTCACGGGCGAGGGGGGAGAGGCCTTCAAACATGGCGGGCGGTATAAGCGCTGACGCGGCGAAGGGCTAGGGTGGAGCCTAAACTGTCATCCCGGAAGCCTCGCAGAGGCTATCCGGGACCTCGGAAAGCGCAGCGCTTACGGCGGTCCCGGCTCGGCGCGCGACGCGCTTGGCCGGGATGACAGTTTGAAAGGTCAGCCCGCCAGCGCCCCCGCCACCACCTCGCGGGCCTCGGCCTGCACCTGCTTCAGATGGTCGGGGCCCAGGAACGACTCCGCATAGACCTTGTAGACGTCCTCGGTGCCGGACGGCCGCGCGGCGAACCAAGCGTTCCGCGTGCACACCTTCAAGCCGCCGATCGCCTCTCCGTTGCCGGGCGCGGCGGTGAGGATGTTGGTGATCGCCTCGCCGGCCAGGGTCTTGGCCGAGACGTCGCTGGGGCTGAGCTTGGAAAGACGCGCCTTCTCCTCGCGGCTGGCCGGGGCGTCGACGCGGGCATAGGCCGGCGCGCCATATTTCTCGGTCAGGCCGGCGTAGAGCTGGCTGGCGCTCTGGCCCGTCACCGCCTGGATCTCGGCGGCCAGCAAGGCCAGCTGGATGCCATCCTTGTCCGTGGTCCACACCCCGCCATCGTGGCGCAGGAAGGCCGCGCCCGCCGACTCCTCGCCGCCGAAGCCGACCGAGCCGTCCAGCAGGCCGGGCACGAAATATTTGAAGCCCACCGGCACCTCCAGCAGGCGGCGGCCCAGGCCCGCGACGACGCGGTCGATCATCGAGGACGAGACCAGGGTCTTGCCGACCGCGGTGTCCGCGCCCCAGCCGGGACGATGGCTGAACAGGTACGAGATGGCCGCGGCCAGGTAGTGGTTGGGGTTCATCAGCCCGCCGTCGGGGGTGACGATGCCGTGGCGGTCGGCGTCGGCGTCGTTGCCGGTCGCGACGTCATAGGCGGCGCCGCCCTTCATGATGCCGATCAGGTTGGCCATGGCCGACGAGGACGAGCAGTCCATCCGGATCTTGCCGTCGGTGTCGAGCGGCATGAACGCCCAGCGCGGATCGACCGCGTCGTTGACCACGGTCAGGTCCAGCCCGTGGCGCTCGGCGATCGCGCCCCAATAGGCGACGGCCGCGCCGCCCAGCGGGTCCGCGCCGATCCGCACCTTGGCCGCGCGGATGGCGGCGATGTCGATCACCGCCGGCAGGTCGTCGACATAGCGGCCCAGGAAGTCGTAGTCGCCGACGGCCTTACGGGCGGCTTCGAACGGGGCGCGCTTCACGTCCGAGAGGCCCTGGGCCAGCAGCGCGTTGGCGCGGGCGGCGATGGCCGAGGTGGCGTCCGAGCCGGCCGGACCGCCGGAGGGCGGATTGTACTTGATGCCGCCATCGCGGGGCGGGTTATGCGAGGGGGTCAGAAGCAGGCCGTCGGCCTGGCGACCGCCCTGGCGGTTATGCGTCAGGATGGCGTGCGACACCGCCGGGGTCGGGGTGAAGCCGTCGCGCGAGTCGACCAGGGTTTCGACCCCGTTGCCGGCCAGGACTTCCAGCACCGAGCGCCAGGCGGGCTCGGACAGGCCATGGGTGTCGCGGCCGACGAACAGCGGGCCGGTCACGCCCTGGGCGGCGCGGTATTCGACGATCGCCTGGGTGATCGCCAGGATGTGGGCCTCGTTGAAGGCGCCGTCCAAGCTCGAGCCCCGATGGCCCGAGGTGCCGAACACGACCTTCTGCGCGGGATTGGAGACGTCCGGCTGGATCTCGAAATAGGCGCCGATCAGCGCGTCGAGATCGATCAGATCTTCCGGAAGAGCGCGAAGGCCGGCGCGGTCGTGCATCAAGTCACCTGATGGAGTTTGTGCTTATCGATAAGCGTGAAGTCCTAAAGCGCGCGGGAGACAATTTCACGAACTATCTGGCGTCGACCTCCGCATCTCTCGGCGAGAGAACGCGCGAAGGGCGGGATGCGTCCGGGGCTCCGCATTGACTCCCTCGCCCGCCCCCGTATTTTCCGCCCCGTTCGAGTGACTGGCGTTGAAGGTGGGCGACCACCGGGGAGCTCGATCGCATAAGCCGCGCGCCTGGGCTCCCTTTTCCGATCACGAAACCTGGAGTCCGCCGTGCCCGCCGCCCCCGACTATCCGTCCGCCCCCGATCTCGTCGCCCCTAAGCGCGCCCTGCTGTCGGTCTCCGACAAGACCGGCCTGGTCGAGGCCGCCAAGACCCTGCACGAGGCCGGCGTCGAGCTGGTCTCGACCGGCGGCACCAAGGCCGCGATCGCCGCGGCCGGGATCCCGGTCAAGGACGTCTCGGACCTGACGGGCTTCCCCGAGATGATGGACGGCCGGGTCAAGACCCTGCACCCGGTGGTGCATGGCGGGCTTCTCGGCGTTCGGGACGCGGCCGATCACGCCAAGGCCATGGCCGACCATGGCATCGGCGGCATCGATATCCTGTACGTGAACCTCTATCCGTTCGAGGCGACCGTCGCGAAGGGCGGCAGCTACGCCGAGTGCGTCGAGAACATCGACATCGGCGGCCCGGCCATGATCCGCTCGGCGGCCAAGAACCACGGCTACGTCGCCGTCTGCACCGATCCGGCCGACCTCGCCGAGGTGCTCGAAGCCCTGAAAGCCGGCGGGACCACGCTGGCCCTGCGCCAGACCCTGGCGGCCCGCGCCTACGCCCGCACGGCGGCCTATGACGCGGCGATCTCGGCCTGGTTCGCCCAGGCCCTGGGTCAAGACTTCCCGGCCCGCAAGAGCATCGCCGGCGAGCTGCGCCAGACCATGCGCTATGGCGAGAACCCGCACCAGAAGGCGGCTCTCTACACCTTCCCGAACCCGCGTCCGGGCGTGGCCACGGCCACCCAGCTGCAGGGCAAGGAGCTTTCCTACAACAACATCAACGACACCGACGCGGCCTTCGAGCTGATCGCCGAGTTCGACCCGGCCCAGGGTCCGGCCGTGGCGATCATCAAGCACGCCAACCCTTGCGGCGTGGCTGTCGGCGCCACCCAGCGCGAGGCCTATGAGCGGGCTCTCGCCTGCGACCCGACCTCGGCCTTCGGCGGCATCGTGGCGGTGAACTCGCGCCTGACCCGCGAGGCGGCCGAGGTCGTCATCGCCCCCGAGGCCGACGAGGACGCCGTGGCGGTGTTCGCGGCCAAGAAGAACCTGCGCCTGCTGGTCACCGGCGGCCTGCCGGATGCGCTGTCGACCGGCGACACCTTCAAGAGCGTGGCCGGCGGCTTCCTGGTCCAGTCCCGCGATGACGCCCGGATCAAGGCCTCGGACCTTAAGATCGTGACGAAGCGCCAGCCGACGCAGGAAGAGGTGCGCGACATGCTGTTCGCCTTCACGGTGGGCAAGCACGTCAAGTCCAACGCCATCGTCTACGCCCGCGCCGGTCAGACCCTGGGCGTCGGCGCCGGCCAGATGAACCGCAAGGATTCGGCTCGCATCGCGGCCCTGCGCGCCGCCGACTTCGGTCTCGACCTGAAGGGCTGCGCCTGCGCCTCGGAGGCCTTCTTCCCGTTCGCCGACGGCCTGATCCAGGCCGCCGAGGCGGGCGCGACGGCGATCATCCAGCCGGGCGGCTCGATGCGCGACGCCGAGGTGATCGAGGCGGCCGACAAGCTGGGCCTGGCCATGGCCTTCACCGGCGTGCGGGTGTTCAGGCACTAACTCCGGAGGCCTTCATGGACAGCGCCGCCTGGGGCGATCGGCTCGCCCAGCACTCCCGGGTGTTCAAGCCGGAAGGGCCTGGCCCTTTCCCGGTGGCGCTGATCCTGCACGGCTGCGGCGGCAAGACGCCGTTCCTCGAGGTCTACGCCCAGGTCGCGGTGGCGGCGGGATGGGCGGCCGTGGTCGTCGACTCGTTCCTGCCGCGCGGGGTCTCCAGCCTGGACGCCAAGCTGACGGTCTGCACGGGCCTGCGGGTGCGCGGGCCGCAGCGGGCGGGTGATGTTTTCGCCATGCTGGCCTGGCTGGAGGGGCAGGCCTGGGCGGATGCGTCCCGGGTCTTCCTGGCGGGTTGGAGCCATGGCGGCTGGACGATCATGGACGCCTATGCGCTGGGCGCGCGGGCGGCGGCGATCACTCGCGTCGCCGACGCCGATCCGGCACGGCTGCGGGCGGTCGTGAAGGGCGCGCTGCTGGTCTATCCCTACGCCGGCTATCCGGCCCTGACGACCCGCCACGGCTGGGGCCAGGCGCCGCCGCCGGTCTGGTCAGTGCTGGCCGGCAAGGATCAGGTCGTCGGCTGGCGCGCGCCAAAGCTCGCCTTGGACCGCTTGGCGCGCGATGGGCTTTCCGTCGACCAGATGTTCCTGCCCGACGCGACCCACGCCTTCGACGACGACAAGGCCAACGACCCTCGGGCGCGCTACCGCCCGGACCTGTTCGAGCAGGTCCAGGCCTACTTCACCGACGCCTTGAAGGCTTGCCTCTAGGCGGTCGCCAAGGCGGGTTTGCGCAAGGGGCTCGGACCTCGGTAGAGCCGCCGCCAGACCCACTCCAGCGGGCCCATCTCGAAGCGGTCCAGCCACCAGCGCGACCACAGGATCTGCGCGATCCAGATCCCGACCGTGATCGCCGCCAAGCCCGGCCGATCGACCTTGCCATGCAGGCCGAGACCCCGGCCGCCATAGAAGATCGCGGTCATGATCACCGACTGGGCCAGATAGTTGCTGAAGGCCATCCGGCCCACCGGCGCCAGCGCCTTCGGGATCGCCGACCAGACCTTCGAGCGGGTCGCGAACACCATAAGGGCCACATAGGCCAGCGTGGTCGGCGGGGCCAGCGCCCATTGGATTCCGACCGCGATCATGCCGAGCCCCCTCGGTAGCCCCAGAAGCGCCTGGGCCACGAACAGCGCGCCGATCAGGGCGGAAGCCAGGCCCCCCCAGATCAGCAGGCGCCGATAGGTCCGGTCGGACGCCTCGCCGGTCAGAACGCCCAGCTTGAAGGCGCCCAGGCCGATCATCATCAACGCCGAGGTCAGCGCGAAGATCAGCGGCTCGCCGGGCAAGAAGGCGAGGCGATCCTTGGCGTTCTGGACCAGCGACTGGACAAGGCTCCCGCCATACTGAAGCTCGGCCGCCTTGGCCTTGGTGAGCTCCTGAGCGGTTTCCAGCATCTGTTGCGCGTCTGTCTTCGGCATGAACGCGGCGACGCTAAGCCCCGCGATGGCCAGCACGCTGAAGATGATCCAGATGGCGAGCCCCACGCGGATCAGCTTTCGCGCCGGCCACGACCGCGTGAGCATCACGGCGAAACCCGCCAAGGCGTAGCTCAGCAGCACATCGCCGTACCAGATGGCGAAGCCGTGCAGCAGGCCGAACACGACCATCCAGAGAAGCCGCCGACGCAGGATCGCGCCGCGCTCGAGGTCCGAGCGCTCGCCACCGACCAGGAAGATCGACACGCCGAACAGCATGGCGAACAGGGTCACGAACTTGCGCTGGAACAGCCACTGGGTGACGACCCAAACCGATAGGGTGGCGGGGCCGGTTCCATGCGGCCAGTTGGAGGCCGACTCGGCCAGTACGGGCGGAACGGCGAAGTCCGGCGCGTTGCAGAGCAGGATGCCCAACACGCCCAGGCCGCGCAAGGCGTCCAGCAGAACGATGCGATCCTTGATCATCGATGTCCCCGTGGAGCCCCCACGCCGCGAGCCTGCCTCGCCGCGGCGTGGAGCGCAACCTTGGGGCCTTAAGCCGCCGAAAGCTCGCGCAGGGCGGCGTTGGCGATCGTCAGCTTGGCGAAGGTCCAGCCGCCGCCGGCCTGCTCGATCTCCTCGATCGTGCGCTTGACCGCGCGGGGCAGGTCGCCGCGCAGCGCCGCCCAGGAGCTGATCGCCGCCTTGGCTCCGGCTTCGTCCTCGCCGGCTTGCGCGTTGGCGGCGAACTTCAGCACGGCCTGGGTGATGCCAGCCTGCTCGCCCAACATGTCCTCGATCAGGCGGCGGACCGCCAGACGCTCGAAGCTGTCGCCGCCGACGAAGGCGCCGGCGGCCGCCCGCAGCCTGTCGAAGCCGAACGCGGCGCCGACCTGATGATAGAGGCGCGCGACGTTCTCGACGCTCCAGCTCGACGCGTTGGCCAGGTCGACAAGATCGGCGGCGGTGGTCAGGGGCTGCAGCGCCGCGACCGCCTGGGCCAAGGCTTCCGGCGCGCCGTCGGCGATATAGGCCTTGGCGCGCTTGGCCACGGCTTTCTGCTCGAACGGTGAGAGGATACCCGGCGTCTGGCCGCGCAGTTTCGCCACCGACGGACCGTAGGCCTCGACCAGCGCCTTCACGTTGGACTTGTCGCGGAAGGCGCGCCGGGCCAGCCAGAAGCTCAGGCTGCGCAGGGCGTAGGCCAGGGCCTTGTAAAGCGCCGTCTGACCGTCGGCCGAAGCCTTGTTGTCGAGCGCGCCAACCTGGGCCCACAAGGCGTCGATCCCCAGGATTTCCCGCGCCGCCGTGAAGCCGACGACGACGGCGCTGGCGTCCGAGCCCGCGGCGGCCTTCAGGCGACTGGCGAAGGTCGGGCCGCACATGTTGACCATCTGATTGCCGACCACCGTGGCGATGATCTCGCGCTTCAGGCGATGCTTCTGCATGGCGTCGGCGTACTTGCCGAGCGCCTTGGGGAAATAGCCTTTCAGCGTGGCTTCGAACCACGGATCGTCCGGCGCCTGGGAGGCGACGATCTCGTCGAACAGGTCCAGCTTGCCATAGGCCAGCAGCACCGCGAGTTCCGGACGGGTCATGCCCTTGCCGGCGGCCTTGCGCTCCAGCAGAGCCGTATTGGTCGGCAGGCCCTCGACGCGGCGGTCCAGGCGTCCGCGCTGCTCCAGATCGACCATGTAGCGGATCTGGGAGTCGACCTCGGTGACCGCGTCGCTCTCCAGCAGGGTCAGGGCCAGGGTCTGGTCGTAGTTGTGCTCCAGCACGTGGTGGCCGACATCGTCGGTCATCGAGGCCAGCAGCGTGTTACGGGCGGGGCGGGTCAACTCGCCCGACCGCTCCAGGATGCCGGTCAGGATCTTGATGTTGACCTCGTGGTCGGAGCTGTCGACGCCGGCCGAGTTGTCGATGGCGTCGGTGTTCACATGACCGCCAGCCTGACCGAACTCGATCCGGCCCGCCTGGGTGAGGCCGAGGTTGGCGCCTTCGCCCACCACCTTGACCCGAAGGTCCGCGCCGTTGATGCGGATAGCGTCATTGGCCTTGTCGCCGGCGTCGGCGTTGCTCTCGCTCCTGGCCTTCACATAGGTGCCGATGCCGCCGAGATAGAGCAGGCCGAGTTCGACGGCGGCCCCTGCATTGCCGGTCGCATAAGCTTGCTCGAAAAGTGCCCGTGCACGCACCGGGTCCTGCTTCACGCCCTGGCCATGCACATGGGCGCGGCCGAGTTGCACCATGGCCGGGGGATAGTGTTCGGCGGTGGCCAGCCTCTCCATAGCCGGCAGCCCGGTTGCGAAATCCTGCAGCAAAAGCTGGGCCTTGGAGTAGAAATACCGCGCTTCGACGGAGGCCGGCGCTTCCAGAAGATAGGCGCCACAGATGCGCTTGGCAGCGTGCCAGAAAGCAAGATCGATTTCCAGTCGATCGTCATCCGCCAGCTCACGACAGGATGCAGCTGTGGTCGATGTGCGGCCGTCCATCGCGTAGGCATTTGGGCTCGCCGACACGATCAAGGTCGACATCAAAATGGCTGGCAGAACATATCTCGAAAACAACAAACCGATGAACATGCGCAGCATAACCGAGGACCTCTGAACATCTCGATTGCTACAATTGCGTGGCAGGGCCTGCAAGCAAAAATTGAGCCTTCAGCGTCGTCGCGTCAACGGCGCCAGTAGGTCCAGGGCAGGAACCAGCGCATGTCCG
>CAKZJK010000146.1 GCA_936942565.1 uncultured Caulobacter sp.
GGGCCCCCTCCATCGGCGTTCGCCGGTCCCCCTCCCCCAGAGGGGGAGGAAGGAGACCCCTTGCTCCTCCGAACCGCGATGCTACGGTGCGCGCGGAGAACATCAAGGGAACATCCACGCATGGGCAAGATCAGAACCGGCATCGGCGGCTGGACGTTCGAACCCTGGCGCGAGACCTTCTATCCCGACGATCTCAAACAGAAGGACGAGCTGAAGTACGCGTCGTCCAAGCTGACCAGCATCGAGATCAACGGCACCTACTATTCGACCTTCAAGCCCAACAGCTGGCAGAAGTGGCGCGACGAGACGCCGGACGACTTCGTGTTCGCGGTCAAGGCCAGCCGGTTCTGCACCAACCGCCGCGTGCTGTCGGAGAACAACGACTCCCTCGAGAAATTCCTGTCCCAGGGGCTCGAGGAACTGGGCCCGAAGCTTGGCCCCATCAACTGGCAGTTCATGGCGACCAAGAAATTCGATCCGGCGGATTTCGAGGGATTCCTCAAATTGCTGCCAAAGGAGCTGAAGGGCCTGCGCCTGCGCCACGCGCTGGAGGTTCGTAGCCCGACCTTCGCCTGCCAGGAATTCTACGACCTGGCCGCCAAGTACGGCGCGGCCATCGTTTACGCGGTCGATGACGAGGAGCCGACCTGGCCCTGCATCGACCAGCCCACCGCCGACTTCACCTACGCCCGACTGATGTCGAGCAGGCCGGACGAGCCGACCGGGATGAGCTCGGACGAACTGGACGGGGTGGTGAAGCAGGCCCGCGAATGGGCCAAGCGCGGGGATGTCTTCGCCTACTTCATCGCCGGGGCCAAGGTGAGGAACCCGGCCGCGGCGATGGCGCTGATTGGGAAGCTGGGGGCGTAGGGAAAACCCTCTCCCCCGACCCAATTCCGTGTCATCCCGGAAGCCTCGTAGAGGCTATCCGGGACCCAGGGGGTGACAGAGCTCTGTGCGCGCCACCCCTGGGTCCCGGCTCTACGCTACGCTTCGGCCGGGATGACACGGCATTTTTGATCACACCTTCCGCGGGAACCAAGGCACGAACCCACTGGTCCGCGCCACGTACTCCGCATAGCCCGGCTTGGACTTCTTCATCTTGCCTTCGGTGGTCGGCACGCCGCTCCACTTGGTCAGCAGGAAGGTGATCAACACCGGCCCCGGCAGGGCCCAGGCGCCCAGGCCCGTCTCGGCGGCGATCAGGTAGAGACCCCACCAGACGCAGGCGTCGCCGAAATAGTTCGGGTGGCGGGTGTAGCGCCACAAGCCCTGGTCCATGACCTTGCCGGCGTTGTCCGGATTGGCCTTGAAGGCGGTCAGCTGGGCGTCGCCGATCGTCTCGAACAGGATGCCGACGATCGCCAGCGCCGCGCCGGCATAGGCAAGACCGCCCAGCGGGCCCGGCCCCTGGCCCAGCTGCACCGGCAGGGCGACGACATAGCCTAGCACCGCCTGCAGCCCGAACACGATGATCAGCGAGGTGGTGGCGAAGCTCCACCGCTTGGTCTTCTCATAGTGGGCGAAGATCGCGACATAGCGGCGGTCCGCGCCGTGCTTGCGCCAGCGCCAGAACAGATACCCGCCCAGCCGCGCCGCCCACAGGCTGCAGAGGCCAGTCAGCAGCAGGCCATGCGGCGTATGCTGTGCCTGCAGCAGCGTGCTCCAGGCCAGCAGCGCCATGCTCGGCCCCCACCAGGCGTCGATGAAGCTGACGTCCCGCGTCCGCAGGCTGACGGCCCACAGAGCGAGGAACGCGACCGCCGACACGGCGGCGTTGACGGCGAGGAGGGTGAGGAGGGGCATGGAGGGCTCGGGTCAGAGGATGCGGGTGATACGGGCGGCGAGGCGAAACGGACTTCTTCCTCCCCATTAGGGGGAGGTGGATCGGCGCGAATACGCGACGAGACGGAGGGGGGCCGCG
>CAKZJK010000147.1 GCA_936942565.1 uncultured Caulobacter sp.
CCGCCGAGCCGGTCCTGCGCGTCGGCTTCGTCCGCTACCGGGCCGAGACGCCCAAGTGCGGCCAGACGTGGGAGAGCCTGACCGCCACGCGCGACAACCGGGCCTACGAGAACTTCGGCTGCGCGGTGGCCGCCAACATGGCCGCCCAGGTCGCCGATCCCGAGGACCTGCTCCGGCCGCGCGACATGACGCCCGCCGACGCCGGCCGCCGCGACACGGTGGCGAGCAAGTACCGGCGCGGCGAGAACACGAGCTCGGCGCGTGACGATCGGGCCAGCGGTTCGGTCTCCAAGGCGATTCCCTGATGCCGCCGGCCGACAACGATCCTTTCAACCTGGGGCTCGAGGAGGCCGAGAGCTTCACGACGGGGCCGTCCGACGCCTGGCGTCCGCAGGCGCCGCCGGCGCTGGAGCCGGCGATCGGCGGGCTCGCGCCGCGCGCGCCCTCGGCGCCCGCCGACGCGCCGCCGCCGATCCCCGAAAGCGGCGTGGGCGAGGCGTTGATCCCGCGCGTGACCATCCACGCCTTTTGCGCCCGGACCGAGACCGCCGGCGTGCTGGAGCAGGCCGCCAAGGACCGGCGCATGGCGCGGGCCACCACCGTGGTCCGGATGGGCGGCCTGGCCGCCGCCGTCGACGAATACCAGGACCATCCGACGCCCTCGCTGGTGCTGGTCGAGAGCCTGGACGACGCCCGGCGCCTGCTGCACGGCCTGGACGCCCTGGCCCAGGTCTGCGACGCGGGGACCAAGGTCGTCGTGATCGGTCAGGCCAACGACATCGCCCTCTATCGCGAGCTGATGCGGCGCGGCGTCAGCGAGTACCTGACCCCGCCGCTGTCGGCCCTGTCGGTGATCCGCGCGATCGCCGATCTGTACGCCGATCCGTCCGCGCCCTTCGTTGGCCGCCAGGTGGCGTTCGTCGGCGCCAAGGGCGGGGTGGGGGCCTCGACCCTGGCGCACAACTTCGCCTGGACGATGTCGGAGCGCCTGCAGACGGCGACCGTGCTGGCCGACCTCGACCTGGCCTTCGGCACCGCCGGCCTCGACTTCAACCAGGACCCGGTGCAGGGGGTGTTCGACGCGCTCAGCCAGCCCGACCGCCTGGATCCGGTGCTGATGGACCGGATGATGGTCCGCTGCGGCGATCGCCTGTCGCTGTTCGCCGCGCCCGCGACCCTCGACGACGACTACGAGATCGGCGCCGACGCCTTCGACGAGGTCACCCACCGCATCCGCGCCGCCGCGCCCTATGTGGTGCTGGACCTGCCGCACGTCTGGAGCGCCTGGACCCGCCGCGTGCTGCTGGGCTCGGACGAGCTGGTGGTGGTGGCCACGCCCGATCTGGCCTCCTTGCGCAACGCCAAGAACATCATCGACCTGGTGCGCGCCGCCCGCCCCAACGACGCCCCGCCGCGTCTTGTTCTCAACCAGGTCGGGGTGCCCGGGCGGCCGGAGATCCCCGTCAAGGACTTCGGCGAGGCCCTGGGCCTGGAGCCCTCGCTGGTGCTGCCCTTCGATCCCAAGCCCTATGGCCTCGCGGCCAACAACGGCCAGATGCTGGCCGAGATCGCCCCGCGCTCGAAAGCCGCCGAGGGGATCGAGCAGCTGGCCCGCCTGATCAGCCGCCGCGAGCCGCCGACGCCGCCGAGGGCCTCGCTGCTGTCGGCCCTGTTCAAGAAGGGCTGAGATGTTCGGCAAGCGCGCCCCGTCCGCCGAACAGAAAGCGCCGCCGCCCGCGCCGGCGGAAGGCGCGGCGATCGCCACGCGCCCGCGCCGCGTCGAGGCCGAGGCGCCGGCCCCCGCGCCGGTCGC
>CAKZJK010000148.1 GCA_936942565.1 uncultured Caulobacter sp.
CGTGCTCGACACGGATCGCTATTACCAAGGCGTGGGCCCCGTCAGCTGGCGCTCGAACGCCTTCAGCCGCCAGGCCCAGCCGGGCGGACCGATCGACTCGGTGCGCGTCTCGATGGCGGGCGCCGCGCCGACCGCCGCCTACGCGCCCCTGACCCTGTCGCGCCCGGACGCCTACGAGCTGCGCGAGGTCGATGTCACCGTCACCCGCGGCTGGCCCTCGGCGGTCATGCTGGCGGGTCGCAAATACGCCCTGGACGTCACGCCGCACGCCGGCGTCGGCTTCGGCGGGGCCGGCGGCTCGGCCGAGGCCGGCGCCACGCTGCGCCTGGGCAAGAAGAAGAACATGGGCGATCGGGTGACCGACGCGCTTGGCGTGCGCGAAGGCGACGCGGCCTTCGGCGACCGGGGACGCTGGTACATCTACGCCGCCGCCAGCGGCCGCGCCGTCGGCTTCAACATGCTGCGCGGCCAGAACGGCGACTGGAGCCGCGCGGGCCTCACCCAGGACACGACCAGCCGCCTGATCGGCGACAGCCAGGCCGGCGTCGCCTGGCGCAAAGGTCCGATGCAGGCCTCGCTCGGCTACATCCACCGCGAGATGAAGGCCAAGGAAGGCATCATGGGCCTGGCCACCCAGAAAGACGACGTGGTGGCCTTGTCGTTCAGCCTGAAGCCGAACTGGTAGAGACAAGAGCGCCTATTGGGCCAAAACGCCTATTAGGCTTGTGTTTCCGGCTGCTTTCATGCAGCAAGCGCCCCACCAGTTCACTGCCAAAGCGAGACCATGAGCGAGAGCGAGCCCCCGCGCCGCAAGACCCTGAGCCTCAAGAGCGGCGTCTCCGCGCCTGGCGGTCCACCGCCGCTTGAGCGCATGGTCAAGCCGTCGGCCCGCGCCACCGTGTTCACGCCCTCGGCCGCCCCGCCGCCGCCTCCCCCGGCCCCCGCGCCGGTGGGCGACTGGAAGTGCAAGCCGTGCGGCGCCCGCTTCGACCCGCCGACCGAACTGGCCGACGAGGACCACGTCCGCTGCCCCGCGTGCAACGCGCGCCTGGGCCTGGCCTCGGACTTCCGCGCCGACCCGCCGAACGTCGCCAAGCTGCGCGCGCGGTATCTGAAGAAGGCTTGAGACCGCTAGGGTGCGCGCGGCGCCGGCAGATCACGGCCGCCCTGGTGTAGGGTCAGGCTGATCGCCTTCCCGTCCGTGCCCAGCGTGAATGTGGCGCTGGCCGGCACGACGGTCCAGACGACCTTGGTCGGGCTCTCGGGAAACACCTCGAAGATCGGTTGCCCCGTCAGCTGTGCGAACAGCCCCTGGTCCTTGCGCGTCACCGTGATCACCACGCCGGGCGCCAGAGCATAGCGACCGGTGAGAGCGTCCAGCTGCGCGGACGACAGGGTCGCGACCTTGGCGGGTGGCGGCGGCGAAGGCGGGACCGCCCCCTCGGCCAGACGCTGGCCTGTCGTGTTCCGCCCATACTGGTGCAGCGTCACCGTCGTTCCGCGCCCCTCGGCGTCGACCGTGAAGGTCAGCTGGGCGTCGACCACCTTGAGGAAGAAGGTCGTCGGGCTCTCGGCGAAGATTTCCACCGCCTGCTGACCGGTCAGCTGGCCCAGCATGCGCTCGCCGTCGCGGCGGATGCTCATCTCCACTCCCGGCGCCATGACATAGCGACCGACCAGCTTGTCGAAGACGGCGGCGGCGAGCGGAACCGCGACCCGAGTCTTGGGCGCGGTCTTCAATGGGCTCCCGGTCATCAGGTGCAGGCCGATGTCGTCGACGCCCAGGAGGCCGGCCGTGTTGCTCAGCACCACCACGCCCAACCCGGTCTGGCGATTGAAGGCGACAAAGCTATGGAACCCCATGGTCGCGCCCGTGTGGGTGACGATCTCGCCCTCGGGCGTTGGCCAGACGTGCCACCCTAGCGCCACTTGGATCGCGCCATTGCCAGCGGGTCGCCGCGGGACGAGCTGCTCGGCCATCGCCGCCTTCAGGGGGGTGTCGACATAGCCCAGTTCAGCCGCGACCAGCTTCAGCAGATCATCGGCGGTCGAACGCAGGCTTCCCGCGCCCGCCAGGGTGGGAATGGTCCAATGCGGCGTCGGCTTGAGATCGGCGGTGTGGCCAGTGGAAAATCGCGCGGTCTGGGTTGGGCTCAAGGTAATGGCGGTACTGTTCATGCCAAGCGGCGTCAGCACCCGCTTTCGGAGCACGGTCTCGTAGTCTCCGCCCGCGCGGTAGGCCAGCGCTCGGCCCAGCAGCCCGGCGCCCAGGTTCGAGTACTCATAGGTCGCGCCGACATCCCGGGTCAGAACGTAGTCACGCAGGAAGGCGTCCAGCTGGGCCGCCGTATAGTCGGCGTAGGGATTGAGCGGGTCCTTCATCGCCATGTTGCTGGGCAGGCGCGGCAGGCCCGAGGTGTGGGTGGCCAGGTCTATCAGGGTGATGGCCTTGCCGTTCCGCGAGGGCACGACCGTTCCAGGCGGCAGATGCGCGACCACGGGATCGTCCAGCTTGACCTCGCCGCGCTGGACCATGTCGGCCAGCAGCAGGCTGGTGAACACCTTGGTGACCGAGCCGATCTCGAACAGGGTTTCGCCATCGACGGGCCGACCGCCCGAGACATCGCTGGCGCCATGGGCGACCACGCGTGGCCCCTTGGCGTCGATCACGCCAACGACCATTCCGACGGCTTGCCGATCCGTATCGACTCTGCGCGCCAGCAGCGCGTGAATGGCGTTGTCCGACAGACGCTCCGCCGCCGCCGAGGCGGGAGCGACGGGCGGTGATTGCGCCGCGCAGACGGTCGCGCCCAGGCCGATCGACACGGCCACCAATGCCCCAAGGACGAAGCCGCGCATGGTTCCCCCAAACCCAGTGATGG
>CAKZJK010000149.1 GCA_936942565.1 uncultured Caulobacter sp.
CCCGGCCGCTCCGTCGCCTCCCCACACCTTCAGCGGCCAGCCGCGTGAGGATGAGACCCCGTGACCGTTCTAAGCCTTCACGCTCGCCCAAGGTCCCGTGATCGCCAGGGTGATCCCCGGGTTCTGCAGGTTCACGAACAGCGTCCCGCCGTCCGGCGAGAAGCAGGCGCCGGCGAACTCCGAGTTCCCCATGAAGACGTTGCGGGCCAGGGTGTAGATCTTGCCCTGGGGCGTCACGCCGCGCAGGTGGTTGCGCAGGGTGTCCGAATAGCGGTCCTCGCAGATGATCACGTGGCCCCAGGGCGCGACGACCAGGTTGTCGGCATAGTCCAGCACCCGGTCGTTCTGGCTTTCGACGAACAGCTGCAGCTTGCCCGGCTGATCCTTCTCGCCGGCCTGGCCTTCGGCGGACGAGGGGACATAGCGGAAGATCTGGCCCGACCCGGCCGCGCCGCCGGCTGTGCAGGCGAAATAGAGCTCTCCCTGGCCAAAGAACACGCCTTCGCCCCGGCAGAAGACCGCCGCGCCCTTGGCGTGGCCGCGCCGGCGCAGGTCGTCATACGGATTGTCGACGCCGTCCAGGTCGATCCAGCGCGCGCTCTTCCAGCCGCCGATCGGGAAGGTCTTTTCCTCCTGGTTGCGCGTGTCGCCGCCTTGCGGCGCGTCGACCAGGCCCAGGGCTTGGAGCCGCCCGCCAGCGGCCAGGTTACGGCGATCGTTCGGCAGGAAGCGGTAGAAGAGGCCGTCGGCGACGTCCTCGGTCAGATAGACGACGCCCGTGCGCGGATCGATGCAGGCGGCCTCGTGCTTGAAGCGGCCCAGGCCCTTGAGCGCCACGGGCTCGACGAGGCCGACATGCGCCGACGGCACCTCGAAGACCCAGCCGTGGTCCTTGCCGACCTCGAGACCGGCTTCCAGCGTGGTCTCCTCGCAGGTCAGCCACGAGCCCCACGGCGTGACGCCGCCGCAGCAGTTGATCAGGGTGCCGGCCAGCGACAGGTGCTGGCGCTCGGTCTGGCCGGTCTTGAGATTGTAAAGCTGGGTCGTCGTGCCGCCGGGCAGGGGACGCTGGCCGTTCTGGAAGTCCCAGACCTTGGAGCGGTCGATGCGATCGATCAGGCGCTCGCTCATGCCAAAGGCGCCGTTGTGGATGTCGCTGACCGAAAGCTCGTGGTTGCGGACCAGCAGGACCCGTTCCGCGTCGACCGCGAAACAGCCCATGCCGTCGGCCTTGCCGGGCACCAGGAGGCCGTCGCTCATCGTCTCGCCGGCCTGGGAGATGACCTGGTAGCGGAAGCCCGGCGGCAGATCGATCATGCCCTTGGGGTCGGGTATCAGCGCGCCATAGCCCTGGACCTCGTTCAGGTAGGTCTCGGCCTCGACGGCTTCCTCCTGGGCGCGGGCGGAGAAGGCGGCGAAGGCCAGGCTGGTGGCGCCGGCGCCAAGGAAGCCGCGACGGGAAAAGGTCATGGAACGCCCCTGTTAGAAAGTAACGTTCAGCGCTATGCACGCCTTTCATGACGGTTTGAGCACAGGATATGCGGTATTATATTACCGCATCAAGCAAGTCGTTGTTTTCAATGGCTTTTGCAAGTTTCTGGGGTCGCTGTTGTTGACAGCTGTCGAACCCTCCCGTACATGCCGCGCCTCACACGGACGAAACCGGATTTCTCGGGGTCGGACGCCTAGAAATTACGGATCAATCCCATGCAGAAGATCACGGCTTCCTTGAAGCCAGCCGAGGTCGAGAAGAAGTGGATCGTGGTCGACGCCCAGGACGCCGTTGTCGGCCGTCTGGCTTCGTTCATCGCCATGCGTCTTCGCGGCAAGCATCGTCCTGACTACACCCCGCACGTCGACTGCGGCGACTTCGTCGTCGTGATCAACGCCGACAAGGTGAAGTTCACGGGCAAGAAGCTGGACGACAAGGTCTACTATCGTCACACCGGTCACCCGGGCGGCATCAAGGAAACCACCCCCCGCAAGGTGCTGGGCGGCAAGTTCCCCGAGCGCGTCCTGGAAAAGGCCGTCGAGCGCATGCTGCCCAAGGAGAGCCCGCTGGCTCGCAAGCAGCTGACCCACCTGCTCATCTACAACAACGGTGAGCACCCGCACCAAGCGCAGAGCCCGGAAGTCGTCGACTTCGCGGCCCGCAACAGCAAAAACACCCGGAGCCTCTAAGTCATGACCGACGCACAAGGCTTTGACGCGCTGGCCAGCCTGTCCAGCAACCCGGAAGTCGCTCCGGCCGAACCGAAGATCGACGCCCAAGGCCGCTCGTACGCGACCGGCAAGCGCAAGAACGCGATCGCTCGCGTCTGGATCAAGCCGGGCAAGGGCTCGATCACGATCAACGGTCGTGACCAGGAAGTCTACTTCGCCCGTCCGGTGCTGCGCATGATGATCGCCCAGCCGCTGGAAGTGACCGATCGCCTCGGTCAATTCGACGTCGTCGTGACCGTGGAAGGCTCGGGCCTGTCGGGCCAAGCCGGCGCGATCCGTCACGGCCTGTCGAAGGCTCTGACCTATTACGAGCCCGGCCTGCGCCCGGTCCTGAAGCCGCACGGCTTCCTGACCCGCGACAGCCGCGTCGTCGAGCGTAAGAAGTACGGCAAGGCCAAGGCCCGCCGCAGCTTCCAGTTCTCGAAGCGCTAAGCGTTTCACGATCTGTTGGAATACGCAAAGGCCGGGTTTTCGCCCGGCCTTTTTGTTTCTTCTCCTGTCGTTCATCGCTCCAGGGGCAGAAATACCTGTCAAACCCTGCGCCACCACTCCCGGCTTTCATCTGCTACCTCGATGCCGGCCTTGTCGGCCGCTGCCAGCCAGTCCGAGACCGGCTTTGCCGCGATCACCAGAGTTGGCGCGAAATCGGCAAGCGGCATC
>CAKZJK010000150.1 GCA_936942565.1 uncultured Caulobacter sp.
TTAATCTATTGGGGTCATGTGTAATATGGGCATAAGTCAAGCCATGAGGCCTCAGATCTCACCTCAACCGTCGGCGAGAGGCTTGACAGGGCGTGGTTATGCGTCCGCATCCATAATAATTCTTATTCTAGTTTATCTTAAGATCCACCTGTCCATAACGGGATTTGGTGTGCCATATTTTTACGCCTTCGTCGTTTCTTTGTATGTCGCTGTAATGTCTGTGGGAATATCCGCAATTTTCAGCGCCTGTTATGCGTTCTTTCTGTATCTCGTTGCGCAATATTTCTTTTCCTCATTTCATATATTTCATCCGGGGAAGGCGGATATTCAGTACATTCTGTATTGGATGACCAATCTGGTTACAATATTTTCTCTATGTGTGTCGTTGAAGCGTTCGGACGTTGGGCGGCTCGATATGTGGATAAGGGTTCTCTTGTATGCCCTTATTGTTATCGCCTTTTTGGAAGTTTATGGAGGCGTTAAGCCCTTCATCGACAGTGTTCGAAAATTGTATACGAGCACCTCTTCTTTCTATGATGCAGCTGATCGCGATGTTCGGCAGTATGGCCGCATCCGGCCAACAGCTTTTGCCAGCGAACCATCTAGTCTCGGAAACTTCTTCGGCGCTCTCTGGCTGCTTTATGTCTTTTGGCGAGGTGCATCCATTTCGAGATGGGTGGAATCTGGCGCGATGATGATTGTAGCGGTGTTCCTGTTTAGAACTCCTACCCTATTCGCGTATCTGGTGGTCGCAGCTTTGTTGCTAGTCTACAGCAATAGGCAGGTCCGAGGCATTGCTATGCCACTTGCTGCGCTTCTTGTATGTCTTGTGGCGGTGCTGCCCTATGCAGCCTACAGCGCGAGATATGATCTTGAGAACAAATCTATGAGAGAGTTTGTTTCCACGGGAAGTTTCTTCATCAGAAACATCACGCCTATAAATACGTTCTTCGACATGATCGAAGAGCGGCCTTTGTTTGGATTTGGAGGTGGATATCTTGATGCCGCGCAGGCGGGGAATATCGGCGAGATATATAGTAGGTTCAGAGGTTTCTACACGTATGATCGTATCTCTTCGATGCCATCATCGACTTTCATCACGAACTCGTTCTGGGAATTCTTTATCGTAAATGGTTTTGTTGGGTCATTAATACTGGGGTGGCTCTACAGGAGAATGTTCTTAAGATTTGGTGTTAAGAATTTCATGTTGCTCGCCATGCTTTCCATGGCTTTATGGACTAGCCATGCTGGCCTCATCCTCACCTTTACCTGGGTGCCCGTTGTGGTCCTGGTCGTGATTTTGAGCCGTATGGATGATCCCTCCGCGACGGCAGGCCGTCAGTGAATTCGGCGGTTAGCGCGGCCAAGGAGCAGAAGGTCGAGGCCCTTCAGGTTATGAGGGCGCTCGCCGCCCTGCTTGTCGTCCTGCATCATAGCCTTTCCGGCAAGGACTGGATGGACACCAACCCTCTAAACGCGTTCGATTTTGGCGCGATCGGTGTGCAGGTCTTCTTCGTCATCAGCGGATATATTATCTGCCGGGTTGGCGGCCGGGAGGACTTCTGGAAGTTCTCTTATTCTCGGATCACCAGGGTTGTTCCGATCTATTGGCTTTTCACGGCCTTGTTTCTCGCCTCCAAGCTAGCGGTCTCGGGGGGGAGAGAGCTTCCTGGCGCGGGCGAGATTGCCGCTTCGCTGCTGTTCGTTCCTCACTACAGCTCATTCAGGCCCGACCAGATATGGCCAGTCCTGATCCCTGGCTGGACGCTGAACTACGAAATGTTCTTCTACGGGCTTTTCGCGGTGGGGATACTTATCGGCCGACCGGCGATCTTCTCCGTGGCGGCGATCGTCGTTTCGATCGGCTTCGGTTATCTGTTCGCGGACGCTGGCGTGGTGTTCAAGTTTCTGGAGAACCCGGTCACGTTGTTCTTTGTCCTGGGCGTCCTGATCGCCAAATTCGAGGACGCCATCCCGAAGCGCCCCGTCTTCGCGCTCGTCGGCGTCCTGATCTGGGGCGCCTCCGATCCGGCGCCCCTCGATCCGACGCTCAAGTTTCTGGCGGCCTATGCTAGCGCCGGCCTGATCCTTTTGGGCTCCCTCTCGGTTAAGGGCGGAAAGTCATCTCCAACGATGCGTTTTCTGCAGTCGCTAGGGGATGCCTCATATTCTCTTTATCTCTCCCACACGATCGTGTTGGCGGTGGTCTACAAGGTCTTAGCGCGGCTGAACCTAAGCGGATACGTCGAGTTCTCGGTCGTGGTGTGCGTTGGTTTGGCCGCGTCGATCGCCGGGGGCTTTGCCTCCTACCGGGTCATCGAGCGGCCGCTCATGAAGTTCTTTAAGAGTGCGTGGCGCTCACGCGCTCCGCTCGCGACGGCCTGAACCAGTTGCGCGTCGCGACTACGAGCGGCAGACAAAAGCCATCGGGCGAGAGGCCAGCCTAGGCGGCGATCTTTCTCTTCACAGCCCTTAGGGCTGGGAACAGCGGCGTCGTTTTCAGGATGTTTTTCACCTTGGTCTTGATAGGGGCTTTTGTTGCGGCCAGACCATATATCCCGACGGTGTGGTCAAACATCTTCTGGTCGTTCTCGAAATATTGCGCCCATCTCTTACGCATGGCCGCTCTATAGGCTTCGTGATAATCATGCCGTGCAAGGTACAGCTTGTTGGGGCTGATCGCGAACGGACGGAACTTTGTCGTCGGATCGGCGCAGTATCTCGAAAGTCCGACCATGACGTCCGGCCAGGTGGCGTTGAAGACGTCATCCACGATGATCACCGCATAATCGTGGGCGGCGCCCTCGACTAAGCGAAGATCGTGCTCCGCGCACTGCGACGTATGTCCGCCATCAATGGAGGCGATGCGAACCCGATCCACCTTCGAAAGAATATCGGACGGTCTTAGGTCGAGTGACGACGATTGCACGACATCAACGAAATCCGGCCGATCGGACCAAGCTTTCAAGTTCTTCAGGAACTGGGCCTTATCGCCTCGTCCAGATCCGTCTGTGTTTAGATGTTGATCCTCAAAAACGTCGATGGCGATCGTTCGCTCTTTCGAGAACGTCCCTTCGTGCAGAAGGATCAGAAGCTTTCCGTGGTGGACGCCAATCTCGCAGGCTGATCCGCTCAAACCCATTTCGCGCTGCTGTTCGCACAGCGAGGCGATAATCTCTGCGGATATCGGCTCGAGCCAACCTTGAACGCGGCGAAATCCACCTTCGCTGTACCGTCCCATAGGCATTTCCTCACCTTTTTATGGAACGATGTTCTCCTAACGGTGGTCGGGCGTCAATTAACCTGTTGATTCGGGGCTTGCGCAGGCTGCCGCCGGCCCCCCCCCCGGC
>CAKZJK010000151.1 GCA_936942565.1 uncultured Caulobacter sp.
GCCAACCTGCGCGAGGTCTCCGCCAACGCCAGCCGCCTGCGTCTCGTCCTCGCCAGCCCAGACCGCATCGACCACCCCGCACTCGCCAACGCCGGCGCCCGCGGATCCATCACGGTCAACGGCGGCGTCGCGCATGTGATCCTAGGCTCCGACGCAGAGCGAATAGCCGAAGCCCTGCGCCGCGCCATGGCGGCGTGGGTCGCGTAGCGACTAGCGGTTCTAGCGTCGAGTTAGGTCGCTCGCCGGGCGACTTGGCCCAGGCCAACCGCCTTATTCGGTGGGTTAGCTTCGTCGCCAACGGCCGCGTCCGAGCCTTGACGTGGCGGCGCATGGCCGTCCGCCGGCAAGCCCGCCTCCGGCTCCGCGCCGGTCCATGTCCGGAGCCAAAGACCCATCCGATCGCGCCGCCGAAACGCCGATTTCAACTTGAGCGTTCAACAGGCTGGAACTGGAGCGGGGCTTTTAAGAATTGCCCGGTTCCCGCGCCGCGGTCACCTAGCCTCGACGTGCAATTCGTCACACTTCAATCGTGGGAACGTGATATTCTTTTTAACTGAACTCTACTGGAATGCTGTGACGGCGCCCGCCGTTGGGGCGCAAAATGTCCAATGAGCGCGCAAAAATAGCCTTGCCGCGAAAAAAGGTTGGTTAACAACCCTCGCGAGCGGTTGTTCGGCGAGCTCCGATTTAGTAAAGGCTTTCTAAATCATCGGGCAAAGACCCGACCGTTGAGACTGGTGGGGACCACGTGCTGATCGTATCTAATCCGACAGCGGAACAGCTATCGCGCGCCGTGCAGGCGTCGCCGGTCGCGAGGGATCCGCTTAAGCGAGCGATGGACATTCTGGTGGCGGGCGGTGCGCTGCTGTTCTTCGCGCCGCTGCTCGCGCTGATCGCTGTGCTGATAAAGCTTGAGTCCCCGGGGCCGGTGCTGTTCCGGCAGTCGCGCGGCGGCTTGAACGGTCAGGCCTTCACGATCTTTAAGTTCCGTTCGATGCGTTGCCAGGAGAACGGCGCCAAAGTCGTCCAGGCCAAACGCGATGACGACCGCATCACCACGGTCGGCCGGATCATCCGCAAGACGAGCATCGACGAGCTTCCCCAGCTCCTCAACGTGCTGAAGGGCGACATGTCGATCGTGGGCCCGCGTCCTCACGCCCTGGCGCATGACGAGCATTACGGCGCTCAGATCGCCAACTATCACCTGCGTTTCCGAGCGCGTCCGGGTCTGACTGGTCTGGCTCAGATCAAGGGCCTCCGCGGCGGCACCAATGAGGTTGAGGCGATGGCGGCCCGGATTGACGCCGATAACGAATATATCGAGCGCTGGACCCTTAGCGGCGACATCAAGATACTTCTGATGACCGTGCCGCACCTCCTGATGGCTGAGAACGCCTACTGAAGCCAAAAGGATCGCGCCGCTGCTATCGGGGGCGCGTCTTCTCAGGTTGCAATCTTCGAAGTGTCACTAGAAGCCGCTAGGCCGCTCGAGAAGTTTCGCGCGAGCGGGCTGGTGTCCAATGTCTATGAACTTTTTGTCCCGCATCCATTGGGCGGGTGACTGTGTGGGGGATCCATGCGCGTAGCGATGATTGGCACGGGTTATGTGGGCCTGGTGTCTGGGGCGTGTT
>CAKZJK010000152.1 GCA_936942565.1 uncultured Caulobacter sp.
GGACCCCCTCCGTCTCGATGCGTATTCGCATCGATCCACCTCCCCCTAATGGGGAGGAAAGCAACTCAGCGCTCGTCCTTGTCCTTGCGACTGTCGCCCGGGATGATCGCGCGGCCCGCCGCGCCGACCGCCTTGCCGCCGACCTTGGCCGTTCCGCCAACGACCGCGCCGGTGACGCCGATCGCCGTTCCGGCCACGGCGGCGGCGACGCAGCCGGTCTGGGAGAGCGCGGCCGCGAACAGCGCGGCGGCGATGAGCGTCTGGCGGATCGAGGGCATGTTCGGACTCTCGAGGGATGGGGTGTCCCTGGCTTAGGTCCAAAATCCCTAAGGATTGCGCCTATCGAATGGCCCGCTCACGCCCGCGGCGTGTGCTTGGGCTGGGCTGGCGCGTCCACGTAGGTGGAACGGTTTTCCTCGCCGCGCCGCCAGGGGCCCTGGTGGCGAGGGCTGTCGCGGCGGCGGCGGTCGGGGCCGAAGTAGTTGCCGCCGCGCACGAAGGGCCTCGGATTCTCGATCAGCTGAGCCAGGCGATCGATCACCGCTCGCGCGGTGACGGGCTTGGCCAGGAACTCGTTGACGCCGACATCGCGGGCTTCGTTCACCCGCCGCTCGGTGGAGTGGCCGGTGATCATGATCACCGGCGTGTAGGGATTGGGGCTCTCGGGCGCGCAGCAGCTGGACGAAGTGCAGGCCGTCCAGTGGGCCCATGGAGAGGTCGGTGATCACCACGTCGATCGCGGTCTGGCGCATCACGGCCAGCGCCTCGACGCCATCCGTCGCCTCGAAAACGTGGCGAACGCCGACGGCCCGAAGGATCTCCATCAGCAGGATGCGCATGTGCTGGTTGTCATCGACCAGCAGGACTTTCAGCAGTTCAAACCGCACGAAATCCACTCCCCTATTCGGCGAGTGTTACTGGCTTGTAATAACGTCGGTCAATCAAAAAACTTTTATATTACAATGAAAATGACAATTTCACTGTTCGGGGCCATGTTAGGTTGAAACGCACTCACACGTTATGCGCGAAATTCAACCTCCGGTTTGAGCGCGATGGCGCAGGAAGGCGTCCGCGAGGACGCACGCCGTCATCGCCTCGACCACCGGGACGCCCCGAATCCCGACGCACGGGTCATGCCGCCCCTTGGTGCGCAGATCGATTTCCTCGCCCGCCTCGTTGAGGGTCTGGCGGGGGATCAGGATCGACGATGTCGGCTTGAAGGCCACGCGCGCGACGACCGGCTGACCGGTCGAGATGCCGCCCAGGACGCCGCCGGCGTGGTTGGACAGGAACATCGGCTGGCCGTCGGGGCCCCGGCGCATGGCGTCGGCGTTGTCCTCGCCGGTCAGGGCGGCGCTGGCGAAGCCCTCGCCGATCTCGACGCCCTTGGCGGCGTTGATCGACATCAGGGCCGCGGCCAGCTCGGCGTCCAGCTTGCCGTAGAGCGGCGCGCCCCAGCCGGCTGGGACGCCGATCGCCTCGACCTCGACGATCGCGCCGGTCGACGAGCCGGCCTTGCGGATCGTCTCCAGATGCTCCTCCCAGACCGGCACGATGGCCGCGTCGGGGGACCAGTAGGGGTTCTGCTCGACCTGATCCCAGTCCCAGTTGTCGCGATTGATCGCGTGCGGGCCGATCTGGGTCAGGGCCGCGCGGACCGTGACGCCGGGGATCACCAGCCGCGCGACGGCGCCGGCCGCCACCCGCGCGGCGGTCTCGCGGGCAGAGCTGCGCCCGCCGCCGCGATAGTCACGGATCCCGTACTTGGCGAAATAGGCGTAGTCGGCGTGGCCCGGACGGAAGGCCTGGGCGATCTCGGAATAGTCTTTCGAGCGCTGGTCGGTGTTCTCGATCATCAGGCTGATCGGGGTTCCGGTCGTGCGCTGGCCGTTGGAGCGCTCGTCCTCGAACACGCCAGACAGGATGCGCACCGCGTCCGGCTCCTGGCGCTGGGTCACGAATTTGCCGCTGCCGGGGCGGCGCTTGTCCAGGAACGCCTGGATCATCTCGGCCGTCAGTTCGATCCCGGGCGGGCACCCGTCGACCACGCAGCCCAGCGCGGGCCCATGGCTCTCGCCCCAGGTGGTGACGCGGAACAGGTGACCAAAGGTGTTGTGCGACATGGCGCGGCTTCTAGCGGAAAGCGGGCGGGGGAGCAAAAGCCGCAAAGATCCTCCCCCTAGTGGGGGAGGTGGCGCGAAGCGCCGGTGGG
>CAKZJK010000153.1 GCA_936942565.1 uncultured Caulobacter sp.
TGTGCGTGGTGGAGGATGTGGCCGACCTGTGGGCGCTGGACCGGGCGCACCTGTTCACCGGACGCTACCACGTGCTGGGCGGGCTGCTGTCGGCCTTGGACGGGATCGGGCCCGAGTCTCTACGGATCGGCGAGCTGGTCGCGCGGGTCGGAGGCGGCGAGGTGGCCGAGGTGATCCTGGCCCTGCCCGCCACGGTCGACGGCCAGACGACCGCCCACTACATCGCCGACCGCCTGGCCCAGACCAACGTCCCGGTGACCATGCTGGCGCGGGGCGTGCCGGTCGGCGGCGACCTCGACTGGCTCGATGACGGCACCATCGCCCAAGCCCTGCGCGCCCGCCGGCCAGCCTGACGAAAGCGCCCGCGCGGGGCGGGAATCCGGCTGACAGTCGCGCTTTCCCGCGCCAAGCTCCGCCGTCGCGTCCGGGACCGCCGGATGCGTGAGTGGAGGGATCTAGTTTCATGAGCACGCCCGAGGACAAGGCCCCCGAGGCCGAGGTCGAAGCCCCGCACGTCGCCAAGGTCGGCGTGCATGACAAGGGCCACAACGTGACCAGCTTCAACGAGGAGCCGATCAACGGCCTGATCGCCGACATCGCCGACGGCGACGAGTGATCGCGCGCGGCGGCGGCCTTTATGCCGCCGCCGACTCCGACTAAGAACGGAGCATGAACTTTTCCGATCCTTATCCGATCCTGGCCCTCGTCTTCGCCCTGGTCGCCGTCGCGCTAGGGCTTTGGGCCGTGACCGCGCAACGCCGCGCCGCCAAGGCCGAGGCCGAGTCCTGGCTGCTGAACGAGCGCCTCGCCCAGGCCGAGGAGCGCCATCGCCTGCTCGAGGACCAGAGCGCCACCCAGATCGAGCTGATCAAGGCCCAGGCCGCCCAGAGCGCCAACGCCATCGCCGAGCAACTGATCAAGCGCGCCGACGAGAACGCCAAGAGCCGCGAGCGCCTGGCCGAGGCCCGGCTGGAGGCCCAGCTGAAGCCCGTCGCCGAGACGCTCGCCAAGTTCGAGGCCCAGGTGAACGCCGTCGAGAAAGTCCGCGCCGAGGAGACCGGCGGCCTCAAGGCCCAGATCGCCGCCCTGCTGGAGGCCTCGACCGCCACCCAGGCCGAGGCACGCAAGCTGTCGGCCGCCCTGCGTCGGGGCGCCGGCGTCCAGGGCCGCTGGGGCGAGCAGACCCTGCGCAACGTGCTGGAGGCCGCCGGCCTCAACAGCCGCTTCGACTTCCAGGAGCAGTTCAGCGTCGACAGCGACGAGGGCCGCCGCCGGCCCGACGTGAAGGTCACCCTGCCGGGCGGCGGGGTGTTCGTGATCGACGCCAAGTGCTCGCTGAACGCCTTCCTCGAGTCGCAGGAGGCGACCGACGAGGTCCTGCGCGAGGCCGCCATGGTCCGTCACGCCGCCAGCGTCCGCGCCCACATGCAGAGCCTGTCGTCCAAGGCCTATTGGGACCAGTTCGCGGGCGAGGGCTCGCCGGACTTCGTGGCCATGTTCGTGCCGGGCGACGGCTTCCTGGCCGCCGCCCTGGACCGCCTGCCCGAGCTGATGGCCGAGGCCATGGACCGCCGGGTGGTGTTGGTCACGCCCACGACCTTGTTCGCCCTGTGCAAGGCCGTCGCCTATGGCTGGCGGGCTGAAGATCAGGCCAAGAACGCCGCCCGCATCGTCGAGGTCGGCCGCGAGCTCTACAAACGCGTCTCGGTCATGGGCGCCCACGCTGGCGCCATGGGCAAGGCGCTGGAAAGCGCGGTGGGCAAGTACAACCAGTTCGTCGGCTCGCTGGAGAGCCAGGTCCTGACCCAGGCCCGCCGCTTCGAGGACCTGTCGGTCGACCACGAAGGCAAGGAAATCCCCGAGCCGCCACTGGTGGATCAGGCCGTTCGACCCCTGACCAAGCTCGCCGCTCAAACAGGTGCGGGACAATCTCCCACCTTGACCCTCGGAAATGACGCGCCTACCTGACGAGCATCATGGCTATCCGTCGCATCCTCACCGTCGATAACGCCGCCGACCTGGCGGTCTTAAAGAAGATCTCCACCCCGGTGGAGGCCGTCACCGACGAGCTGCGCGCGTTGATGGATGACATGCTGGAGACGATGTACGACGCTCCGGGCATCGGCCTGGCCGCCGTGCAGGTCGGCGAGCCCGTGCGCGTGATCACCATGGACCTGGCCCGCGAGGGCGAGGAGCCGGCCCCGCGCTACTTCGTCAATCCCGAGATCCTGGCCACCTCCGAGGACATGTTCGTCTACGAGGAAGGCTGCCTGTCGGTGCCGGAGTATTTCGACGAGGTCGAACGCCCGGCCAAGGTCACCCTGCGCTACATGAACTACCAGGGCGAGACCGTCGTCGAGGAGGCCGAAGGCCTGTTCGCCGTCTGCATCCAGCACGAGATGGACCACCTGGAAGGCGTGCTCTTCATCGACCACCTCTCGCGCCTGCGCCGCGACCGCGCCATCGCCAAGGTGAAGAAGGCGCGCCGGGCGGCTTAGGGGCTTTGGGCTCCTTAGATCCAACTACCGCCGTCATCCCGCGCTTTATGCGCGGGACCCATCTATACGCCGCAGGTGCGGAGCAG
>CAKZJK010000154.1 GCA_936942565.1 uncultured Caulobacter sp.
CAGCGAGCCTTGGCCAGCCTGCGGGAACGAATGTTCGAGCGACTCGAACACCGTCTCGTCGCCGTCGAGCAGATCCATCGCATGCTGGGCGAAGTAGCCCATCTTGACGCTGCCGCCGACCGTGACCGAGCCGTCATCGGGCTCGGCGCTGCCGGCGATCAGCTTCAGCAAGGTGGACTTGCCGGCGCCGTTGACACCCATCACGCACCAGCGCTCCCGGCGGCGGATCATGAAGTCGAAGCCATCATAGATCACCTTGGCGCCATACTGCTTGTGCACGCCCTTGAGGTTGACGACGTCTTCGCCCGAACGCGGCGCCGGGCGGAATTCGAAGGCCACGGCCTGACGACGTCGCGGCGGCTCGACACGGTCGATCTTGTCGAGCTTCTTCACCCGGCTCTGCACCTGAGCGGCATGGCTGGCCCGCGCCTTGAAACGCTCGATGAACTTGATTTCCTTGGCCAGCATCGCCTGCTGGCGCTCGTACTGCGCCTGGCGCTGGGCCTCGCTGAGCGCCCGCTGCTGGTCGTAGAAATCAAGGTCGCCGGAATAGGTGATCAGCTGGCCGCCATCGATCTCGATCACCTTGCCGATGATGCGGTTCATAAAGGCGCGGTCGTGCGAGGTCATCAGCAGCGCGCCGTCGTAGTTCTTCAGGAAGGCTTCCAGCCAGATCAGGCTTTCCAAATCGAGGTGGTTGCTGGGCTCGTCCAGCAGCATGGCGTCGGGACGCATCAGGAGGATGCGGGCCAGGGCCACGCGCATCTTCCAGCCGCCGGACAAGAGGCCGACGTCGCCGTCCATACGCTCCTGGCTGAAGCTGAGGCCCGCCAGCACCTCGCGGGCGCGGGCTTCCAGGGCATAGCCGTCCAGCTCCTGGAAGCGCTCCAGCACCTCGCCATAACGCTCCATGACGGCGTCCAGCTGGTCGGCCTGGTCCGGATCGACCATGGCCGCTTCCAGCGTCGCCATCTCGGCGGCGAGGGCGCTGACCGGGCCGACGCCGTCCATGACCGCGGCCACCGCGCTCTGGCCGGCCATCTCGCCGACGTCCTGGCTGAAATAGCCGATCCGTGTACCCGGATCGATCGAGACGATGCCGTCGTCGGGCTGCTCCTGCCCGGTGATCATGCGGAACAGGGTCGTCTTGCCGGCGCCGTTCGGCCCGACCAGCCCGACCTTCTCACCCTTCTGGATGCCCATCGAGGCTTCGATGAACAGAATCTGGTGGCCGTTCTGCTTGGAGATGTTGTCGAGGCGGATCATGGGGCGGGCTGCTAACCCGGTTGGGCGCGGAACGCCAGCCTCAGAATCCCTCTCTCATGGAGAGAGGGAGGGGCCCGTCCCGGCCAAAGCCGGGATGGGAGGGTGAGTGGGTAGGCGGGCCATCCTTCCATTGCGGCCAGTCGGCGACGATGCGGTCCACGACACGGGATCCAACCGCGACGATGTTGGCGACGGTCTCGGCAAAGCCGCCAGCCGTCTGGCCTGGAGCCGGGTCGAGATGCTGCAGGGTCGTTTCACTTGGCGAGCCTTGATCGAAATTGACCGCCCCGCGCAGACTCAGGATTCGCCCGGTTCCCCACTGGCGCTTGATCACCAAGGCGAGAGCGGCGGCCTCCATCTCGGTGATGACATAGTCGTCAGCGCCGTAGAGCTTGGCGATATGTTGAGCTTCTTTCGACAGGCCTGGGCCGTGAAAGAAAGTGTCTCCGGTCATGTGTGTGCCGGCCGTGACCGAGGGGGCCTCGCGCGCCCGGATGTCGGGATAGCGCATGCGGTAGCGTCGGGCGTCGTCGCTGTCCTGCAGCGGGACATCTTTGGTCAGGCGGACAGCCCAGCCGACCAGCGTCGGATCAAGCTTGAAGCTGCGGTAGTCTTCATAGCCGGCCCGAGGCATGAAGGTCGGCGCGCCGGGCGTATTCTCTTCGGGCGCCCAGCGATGGCCGAGGTCGTAGTCCACAAGCCAGCTGCCCCATGAGACGTCCCCAATTGTACCTCTCGAAGGCGGCGTTCCGCCGACGCCGCTGAGGATAAAATAGGCCTGAGAAAAATCGTAGGCCGGATCCAACATGATGGCCTGCATCGAGGTCGATGAATTGACCTTGCCCATGCCCAGGGTCGAGCCGCAGACACCATCGTGGTTGCAGTAGACAGGCTTCAGGGCGCCCTTGACGATCCTTGGGGCGCTTTCGCGCCAGTAGCGCTCGTACCAGGGCTGGAATTCGCCGGCGCGGTCGCCGATGTTCGCGCCGATCTCGAACATCGCGGCCACAAAGACCTTTACCTTTATAGGGGGCGGGGCTTGCGCCCTGGCGCTGCCTGCAAGGGCGAGCGCGACAACAACGGTGGCCAGAAATCTCACGCCTTGGCTCCAGCAGTTCGGCCTTCAAATTGAGCGACCAACTTTTGCACTGTGTTGGCCACTCTTCCACAAGTAGGGCGCTACAGCGTCCGACTTGGGTCGAAAGCCGCCGTTTCGCCTCTAGCCACCGCCGTAACCACTCACCCTCCCAAGCTTCACCTGGGCCCCTCCCTCTCTCGAAGAGTGAGGGGTTTTAGATCGCGCCTTCGCTCAGCAGGAACGCCTTCAGCGCCGCGCGGTCCACGTCTTTGGCGACGAACGCGTCGCCGATGCCGCGCGCCAGGACGAAGGTCAGCTTGCCGCCCTCGGCTTTCTTGTCCTGGCCGCAGTGGGCGATCAGGGCGTCGGCGTTGAAGGGCTCGGGACGGACGTCGGAGAGCGTCGTCGGCAGGCCGGCGGCCTTGATCGCCGCCTCGGCGCGGGCGGCGTCTTGTCCCGAGCACAGGCCCTGAGCGGCCGAGAAGCGGAAGGCCTGGGCCATGCCGACGCCGACGGCCTCGCCGTGCTTCAGCGCGTCGCCAAAGCCCATCTCGGCCTCGATCGCGTGGCCGAAGGTGTGGCCGAGGTTCAGGAGGGCGCGGCGGCCGGCTTCCTTCTCGTCCTCGGCGACGATCTCGGCCTTCATCTCCACCGAGCGGCCGACGGCGCGGACCAGGGCGTCGACCTCGCGGTCCAGCACCTTGCCGACGTTGGTCTCCAGCCACTCGAAGAAGGCGAAGTCGCCCAGCAGGCCGTACTTGATGATCTCGGCATAGCCGCAGGCCAGCTCGCGGGCGGGCAGGGTGGCGAGGACATCGAGGTCGGCCAAAACCAGGCGCGGCTGGTGGAAGGCGCCGACCAGGTTCTTGCCGCGCGGGGTGTCGATGGCGGTCTTTCCGCCGACCGAGCTGTCGACCTGGGCCAGAAGCGTGGTCGGAACCTGCACGAAGTCGATGCCGCGCTTGTAGATCGCCGCCGCGAAGCCGGCGAGGTCGCCGACGACGCCGCCGCCGAACGCCACGATCTGGTCGCCGCGCTCCAGGTTCAGGGCCAGCAGGCGGTCGGAGAGATCGGCCAGGCCCTCGAAGCTCTTGCTCTCCTCGCCGGGCGGGATGGTGATCACGTCGACCGCGACGCCGGCCTTCTCCAGCGAGGCCGCCAGGCGCTCGCCGTGGTGCTCGCCGACGATCGCGTCGGTGACGATGGCCACGCGCTTGCGCTTTCCCAAGACGGGGGCGATCCGCTCGCCCGCCCGGTCGATCAGGCCGGGGCCGATGACGACGTCGTAGGCGCGCTCGCCCAAGCCCACGGAGACGGTGCGGATCATTCGGAAGCAGCTCCTGGCGCCAGACGCTGGCGCAGCGCGGTCAGGATGGCGTCGACCGCCACC
>CAKZJK010000155.1 GCA_936942565.1 uncultured Caulobacter sp.
CCCCCAAGCCGGCCCTCCCCCGACCGCCGACTCAACGTGCAACGCCATCCGCATCCCGCCGTTCCGCCCTGCGCGCCAGCGCCGCGCCGCCGCCAAGCACGACGATCCGTCGATCTTTCAGAAAGTCCATGCCCCTGGCTACGATGCGTCGATGACGCTTTCAAGCGCGACGGCCATGGAAAGCGTCCCGCCCGGAGCCTTTGGCGCCCACGGCGGGTCGTCGCGCGCGGCTCTAGCCGCCGCCAGTCAGCCGATTTAGCGCGGCCTGATAGTTGGCGAGCTGGTCGGTGAGGTATTTCGGAACGGTCCCGTCGGTCTTGCCCGAGGTCGAGGCGGTCTCACTGCTGATGCCTCGAGCCGCGTCAGCCGTCTCGCGGTAGGCGGTGCGGATCTGCGACATCGCCCGGGTGATCACGACATTGGCGTTCTTTCGCCCCGCCTCGGTCGTCAAATCCAGCTCGGGCGGCAGTTGCAGGCCATAGACCTGACCATTGCCGTCGGCCGACACGGTCTTGCCGCCTTCGCTCTTGGTGGCCCGGATGACGCCGCCGGCCAGTCCCAGCGCCGTCAGCACGTCGGTGCCGCCCTTGCCGGCGACCACCTCGAGCGTCGAGGTGTTCGTGGCCGGGCTGATCTTGAGCACGCGACTGTCGCCGCTGGTGACCGTCTCCACCTTGGCCCGGAACCCGGAGGCGCGCTTGATCTTGTCGGCCAGCGTCTCCAGCGTGTCGCCCGCCTCGATCGTGATCGTGGTCAGCGGCCCACGCTCGCGCGTGCGGATCTGGAAGGTGTCGCCGGGACGCGCCGAGGTGCTGGTGGTGATCCGCTCCGACTGCTTGAAGGCCATGGTCCCGGACGGCAGGCCAAAGAGGTCCAGCGCCGAGGCGCCGGAGGCCGAAACCGCCACCGACGTCGGCGTGGCGAAGCCGTCCTTGCCGCTTAGCCTCTGGCTCCAGTCAACCGCGCCGGTTCCGACGTTGACCTGGGCGACATAGCCGTCCTTGGTCCCCAAGGTCGCCTGGCCGTCCAGGTTCTTTCCCGCCGACCCGACCAGCCACGCCGTGCCGTTCTTGACGTCGAAGCCGGTGACGGTGTCGTCGCCCGTTCCGCCGTAGTAGGTGATCGCGTCGGCGCCGCTGTCGCTCATGTTCAGCGAAACGCGGCCGACGAACGCATCCATGCCGCCCGACGCGGCGCCGGTGGCGCCGTTGATCGCCATGCCGCCGTTGGCCGTATAGCCGCCGACATACAGCTGGCCGCCGTCGATGCGCAGTCCGACCAGCTCGCCACCCTTCAGCGACCCGAGATCGCGGGTCGCGCCCGCCGCCAGCGTCGCCGTCTTGGTGTAGGTGACCGGCACGTTCTCGTAGGCGCCGTACTGGTTCAATTTGCTTACGTTCTCGGTGACGACGTTGGTCGTCACGTCGAAGCCGCGGAGCACCGCCTTGCCGTCCTCCTTCGAGCCGACGATGACCTGCGAGCCGTTGACGACGATATCCGAAACGGAGTCGTTGGCGGCCGTGCCAAACTTCTGGGTGAACAGGGCCTTGGGCTTGCCGGCGCCGTCCGTGGCGAAGGCCGTGAGATAGGCGTCCCAACCGCCGCTGGCGTCGGTCCCGACCGAGCCTGGAAGGTCGGCCTTGCTGCGCCCGCCCACGTAAAGAACGTTGTCCGCGCCGAAAGCCAAGGCCGTGGCCTCGTCTTCCTGCAGGCCGCCGCGACGCACCGTCCACTGCTCGTCGCCCGTGGCGCCGTAGAGGGTGACGAAGCTGTCGGTCGTGGTGGTCGTGTCGCCGCTGTTCAGCGGTCCATTGACCGCGCCCTGCAGTCGCCCGCTGACGGAGCCGGCCACGGCGACGCTTCCGTCGGCCGCGACCGCCAGGGACAGGCCGCTGGCGTTGTCGGTCGCGCCCAGGGTCTGGGCGAAAAGCAGATGGCCCGCGCTGTCGTACTTGAGCAGAGCGACGTCGCTGTCGCCCTTGATCGCCTGGCCGTTGATATCGAGCTTGTCGTCGACCTTGGTCGCGACGTCGGCCAGCATGTAGACCGAGCCGTCGGCGCCCGTCACCGACTTGCGCACGCTGGAGATCGTGCCCTGGAGGGTTTCGGTGAAGACCTTGCCGCCCGGCGCGCCCGCGCCCGCGCCGCCGCTGGTTCCGGCGGCGCTGTACTTGGTCAGGGTCGTCTCGTAGACGGCGTCGTCCGTCGCGGTGTTCTTGTCCGGATCGGGATCGCCGGCCTTGGTGGTGACATAGACCGCCGGCGCGGTCGTCGGCGCGCTGAAGGTGATCTGCTCGGCGGAGTCGCCCTTGACCTTGAGCGCGAAGTCGTCGCCCGTCGCGGGGAGCGAGACCGGCTTGCCGCCGACCTGGACCGTGCGCTCCTGCCCGGCCGTCCTCTGCACGGCGAACGAGGTCGTGTAACCGGCCGCCTTCATCTTGTCGTTCATGTAGCTGACGACGTTGGACATGGTCCGAGGCGTCGAGCCCATGTCGGCCAGATTCAACGTCACGGTCTTGGTGACGCCGAACGACTTGACCGCGATATCAAACGATACGTCGCCTTGGAACTTCGGCACCGGCTCGTCGACCTGGCCGGTATAGATGGTGTCGGTCGTGTAGGTGTAGTTCGGCTTGGGCACCCCGGCCTTGGCCTTGTCGTTGGTCATCACCTGACCGGTGGTCAGCCGCAGCTGATCCAGCGAAAGGCCCTGCACATAACCGCTGACTTCCTGGAGCCCGCGCGTCATGGCGGTCTGCAGCCGCGCGATCTCGCTGTCGGGCACCCGCTTCTCGCCCGCCCGCGTGGCGATGGCCGAGAGGGTGTTCAGGGCCTGATAGGTCGCGAACAGCTTGGCGTAGTCGGGACTGGCGCCTCTCAGGGAGGTGCTGCTCGCGCCCTCGTCGACGAACTTGCGACCATTCAGCGCCGACCGCACCAGCTCCGTCGCGGCCGGCGTGGCGCCGGACAGCCAAGGGGCCGTCGGCACCGAGACCTTGGAGCTGGACGTCTGGGTTTGCGTCGATCCAGACGCGGCAGCCGCCGACAGGCCATTGCGGGCCTGATAGTAGCTGAGCAGCGTGCTGGTATCGAACGTGATCACGGCATGTCCTGACGGGAACTCGGAGTCCCCCGCTGATACATTCGTCCGCTCACCGTTAACGTCGCCTCAAGACACGACGTTAAGCGGCTATAAGATGCGCCTCCGACAAGGCCCGGCGCGCGTCCTCCCGCAGCTCGGCCCACTCCGAAGCCAAAATCCCCAGCAGCACGACGTCGCGCGGAAGGCCGTCCTTCAGCACGTGACCTCGCAGATAGCCCTCGCGCCGGAAGCCGGCCGAGGCTTGCGCCTTCAGCGCCGCGTCGTTGTCGGCCATGACCTCGGCGAACACCTTGTGCAGCCCAAGCTCGCCGAAGGCCCGGTCGAGACCCAGGACCTGCGCCGCGCGCCCCACGCCCCTGCCCCGCGCGTCGGCCGATCCCAGAAACCAGTTCCAGCTGGCGCGGCGGTGATGGCTGGCGAGGCCGGTCAGGGTCAGCAGCCCCATGGGCGCGCCCTCGCGGGTGATCATCCAGCCCCGCATGTCGGCGTCCGACCGTAGCGCCTGAAACCAGGCGGCGTGCGCCTCTCGGCTGGGGAGATCCGCGTCGGACATCCAGCGGTCGACCTCGGGCTCCGAGCGCCACTGAAAGAGGATCGCTTCGTCCTCGTCCCGCAAGTCGCG
>CAKZJK010000156.1 GCA_936942565.1 uncultured Caulobacter sp.
AAGCCGAACCCGAGGTGGTGTAGGTCGAGTAGGTGGCGTTGCGGTTCTCTTCCCGGCTCAGCTCGATGCCGACATCGAAGCTGTGTTCGAGGCCAAGGAAGGTCTTCTTGCCGTGCATGTCGGTGACGAAGGCGACGCTTTCGGTCGGGTTCCAGCGGGTCTTGGTGCCGCGCTTCATCCACCATTGGCCGTTGACGAGCTGGGCCGCGCCGCCATCGCCGGGGTTGGTGACGATGTAGTCGTTCAGCGACTTCGAATAACGGACAACCTGGCGCACATTCAGGTCGTCGTTGATCTTGTGGTCGATGGCGAAGGTCGCGATGTCGGATTTGACCTTCTGGTAGTCGCGCGACTTGATGCCGTAGAAGCTGCGGCGATCGACGGCCAGGATCCCCGACTCCGTCCGCGGCTGGGTCGTCTTGGTGATCAGCGGGATGCCGTAGTCGGGCGTCTGGTTGCTGTCGAGGTGGTAGTAGCTGACGGTCAGCTGGGTGTCGCCGTTCAGGCCGATCGCCAGCGAGGGCGCCACGCCCCACTTGTCGAAGTCCACGGACTTGCGACCCGGCGTGTTGCCTTGCGAGCCCATCACGTTGATGCGCAGGGCGACGCTGTCGTTGACCGCGTAGTTGGCGTCGGCGGTGGCCCGGACATATTCGTCGGTGCCAATCGCGACCGAGCCGCGCGCGAAGCTGTCGGCCTTGGGCGTCTTGGACGACAGGTTGATGCTGCCGCCGCCAGAACCGCGGCCGCTGTAGGCGCTGTCAGGGCCCTTCACGACCTCGACCTGCTCGAGGTTGAACACCTCCCGCGTCTGGCCGCCGGAATCGCGCACGCCGTCGACGAAGATGTTGTTGCCGCTGGACTGGCCGCGGATGAACGGACGGTCGGCCAGGGGCTGACCGCCCTCGCCGGCGCCGAAGGTGATGCCCGGCGAGGTGCGCAGGATGTCCTGCAGCGAGGTGGCGGCGGTCTGCTCGATGATCTTGGACGGGATGACCGTCACGGACTTGGGCGTATCGACCAGCGGCGCGGTGAACTTGCTCGACGACGGATCGGCCACGCGCTTGGCGTCGATCTTGACGGTGGAGACCTCGGTGCTGTCGGCGGCGGGCGCGGTGGCGATCGGCGCGGTGGCGTCGCGCTCGGCGGCGGCGGCCGTCTGCGCCAGGCCCAAGCCCGCGAGGCCGGCGACGGCGGCGACGCCCAGGGCGCGACGAGGCCGGCTCACAATGCCAGCAAAGGTCGGATTACGCATATTTGGTCTTTCCCCAGAGGGCGCTTACTCGCCCTTCCTGAAATTGCGAGGCGTTCTTAGCGACCTTGGGAGGCGGTCGCAATGATAATCGTTCGCAATTGCGGCGATCATTTCAAAAAGCGTGACATTGAGGCCGCGGCCCCTACCCCAGAGGCCGTGAACGGTGTTACCCATACCGACGTTCGCGCGACTGGCGTTCGGAGGGAAACGACCCTCGGGAAGCGCGGATGATCAAAGCCGTTCGCCTGGGCGCCCACTCCACCTTGCTAGAGGAGACGCGCCCATGCCCGACGCCAAGATCTGGATCGCCTTCACGCTCATCTGCCTGGGGATGGCCCTGACCCCAGGGCCCAACATGCTCTATCTGGTCAGCCGCTCGATCTGCCAGGGCCGTTGGGCCGGGATCGTTTCGCTGATCGGCACGGCGGCCGGCTTCGTCGTCTATCTGCTGTGCGCGGCGCTGGGCATCACCGCTCTGCTGATGGCCGCGCCGATCGCCTACGACGCCCTTCGGTTCGGCGGCGCGCTCTATCTGGCCTGGCTGGCCTGGCAAGCGATCCGGCCGGGCGGCGCGGCGCCGTTCCAGGTCCGCGACCTGCCCAAGGACAGCCAGGCCAAGCTGATCGGCATGGGCTTCCTGACCAATCTGCTGAACCCCAAGGCGGCCATGCTCTATCTGTCGCTGCTGCCTCAGTTCATCCACCCCGAGAGGGGCGGCGTCTTCGCCCAATCCCTGGCGCTGGGCCTGACCCAGATCGGCGTCAGCATCACCGTCAACGGCGCGATCTGCCTGGCCGCGGGAACCATCGCCGGCTTCCTCGCCCAGCGCCCCGGCTTCGCGGTCGTTCAGCGCTGGCTGATGGCCACCATGCTGGGCGGTCTGGCGGTGCGCATGGCCACTGAAGCTCGGCGCTGAAGGCTGGCTTGACGCCCGGTGCGGCGCGGGTCCCTATCCGCGCCGACTGACCCGTCGGAGTCTCCCATGAAGATCGCCCTCGTCGCCGCCATCGCGTCTCTGGCCCTCGCCGGGACCGCCCAGGCTTCGGATCTCAAGTCATGCGCGGCGCCCATCTCGGTGATCCCGGCGCCGTCGGAGGTTCCGCCGCCGAACGAGATCCACACCGACGTGCCGATCGCGGCCTATCTGCTGGCGCTATACTGGTCGCCGGAGTCATGCCGCGCGGGCATTCCGGAGTCGGACAAGGCGATCCAGTGCCAGGCCAACAGCTTCGGCTTCACGGTGCATGGCCTGTGGCCCAATGGACCGGACAGGGTCCATCCCCGCTACTGCCGCCCCAGCCCGCCGATGAGCCCGGCGACGGTGAAGGCCAATCTGTGCATGACGCCTTCGCCCTGGCTGCTGCAGCACGAGTGGCAAGCGCACGGGACCTGCGCCTGGGACACGCCCGAGGCCTATTTCAAGAAGGCCCGCGAGATCCGTGAGAAGCTGGACGTGCCGGACCTTGATCCGGGCGCCGACGGGATCATGACGGCCGGCGAGATCCGCAAGGCGTTCATCGACCGCAACCGCAAGCTCGCGCCCGAGGGCCTCAACGTCCGCGTCAAGGACGGCCGGCTGACCGAGGTCTGGGTCTGCATGGACCTGAAATTCAAGTGGGCCGCCTGTCGCGGCGGCAATGGCGTTCCCGACATGGCGGTCGTGAAGGTCACGCCGAAACGGGGATAGAGTCACCCCCTCATAAAAGACCGTCATCCCGCGACTTGTTCGCGGGACCCTTTTGTCCGCGGCAAGCGCGGAGCGGAAGTTCGCTCTTACGTGAAGGCTGAACCATGGGTCCCGCGCATGAAGCGCGGGATGACGGGCATGGGGTGATTAGCCCTCGATGAAGGCCAGCAGGTCCTTGTTGATCGTCTCGGCCTCGGTCGAAGCCATGCCGTGCGGGAAGCCCGGATAGGTGATCAGCTTGCCGTTCTTGACCAGCTTGATCGCCAGCTCGGCGCTGTCGGCGATCGGCACGATCTGGTCGTCTTCGCCGTGCAGGATCAACACCGGGACGTCGATCGCCTTCAGATCCTCGGTGAAGTCGGTTTCGGAGAACGCTTTCACGCAATCGTACAGCGGCTTCACGCCGGCCTGCATGCCCTGACGCCACCAGTTGTCGATGACCCCCTCCGAGACCTTCGCGCCCGGACGGTTGAAGCCGTAGAAGGGGCCGGCGGCGACGTCGCGGAAGAACTGGGCGCGGTTGGCCAGCAACGCCGCGCGGAAGCCGTCGAACACCTCAAGCGGCAGGCCGCCGGGATTGGCCGGGGTCTTCAGCATGATCGGCGGCACGGCGCCAACCAGCACGGCCTTGGCGACGCGCCCAGGCTCGGCCCGGGCCACGTAGCGAGCCACTTCCCCACCGCCCGTGGAGTGACCGATGTGGACCGCGTTCTTGAGGTCCAGATGCCTGGCCAGGGCGATGACGTCGGCGGCGTAGGTGTCCATCTCGTTGCCGGTGTC
>CAKZJK010000157.1 GCA_936942565.1 uncultured Caulobacter sp.
GTTCAAGGCCGCCGGCTTGCCGGTGATGGACAACGACAGCCACATCGTCCCGGTGCTGGTCGGCGACCCCGTCCACTGCAAGATGATCAGCGACATGCTGCTGGCCGATCACGGCGTCTATGTGCAGCCGATCAACTATCCGACCGTGCCGCGCGGCACCGAGCGCCTGCGCTTCACCCCCACGCCGTTCCACAGCGACGAGATGATGCGCAAGCTCGTCTCGGCCATGGAAAAGCTGTGGGCCCATTGCAACGTCGCCCGCATGGGCGGGCACGCCGCCTAAGGGTCACACGCACTTCAGCTTCGACCGAACCGAACATCGTCGAAACGGAAAACGCCGCCGGAGTCCGGCGGCGTTCGCGTGCCTGGAAGGCGGTGTCCGGTTAGCTGCCGCGCCGCACGCCCTTGCCCAGGCCGATCTTCTTGGCGAAGTCCGAGCGCCGGGCGGCGTAGGCGGGCGCCACCATCGGATAGTCGGGCGGCAGGCCCCACTTGCGACGGTACTCCTCCGGGCTCATGTCGTAATGCGAGCGCAGGTAGCGCTTGAGCATCTTCAGCTTCTTCCCGTCCTCCAGGCAGACGATGTAGTCGTGCTGAACGGAGCGGCCGACCGGCACCGCCGGCTTGGCCTTTTCGACCGGGCGCGCGGACTCGCCGCCATTGTTCAGCGACGTCAGCGCGTCATGGACTGTCCGGATCAGCTCGGGAATGGCCGTCTGGGATACGGTGTTCTGGCCTACGTAGGCAGCGACGATCTCCGCGCTAAGCCCAAGGATGTCGAGGCCGTTCGCGCTGGCCGTGTCCGAAGTGCCGCCGCCCTGAGACGCCATGAGATATCCCACTCTCGTTGCTGTCGTTGTGTTCTCGCTAGGCGACAGAGCCGCCCTGAGCGACTGCAACGCACAGCTGCACATGTGGTTCCAAGATTGATTGCCGCGCCCATCTCGTTAAAGAGGGCGCCTCTGCCGACTCCCCGCAGCGCCAGGAGAGCGTGATGACTGAAGCCAACCTCAACGCCTTTTTCGGCGCCGACCTCGCCACCGCCGATCGGGACATCTTCGATCGTATCGGTCGCGAACTGGATCGGCAGCAGAACCAGATCGAACTGATCGCCTCGGAGAACATCGTCTCCAAGGCCGTGCTGGAAGCTCAGGGCTCGATCCTGACCAACAAGTACGCCGAGGGTTACCCCGGCAAGCGCTATTACGGCGGCTGCGAATATGTCGACGAGATCGAGACCATCGCCATCGAACGCGCCAAGGCGCTGTTCGGCGCCGGCTTCGCCAACGTCCAGCCGCACTCGGGCTCGCAGGCCAACCAAGCGGTGTTCATGGCCCTGCTGCAGCCGGGCGACACCTTCCTGGGGATGGACCTGGCCGCCGGCGGCCACCTGACCCACGGCTCGCCCGCCAACCAGTCGGGCAAGTGGTTCAAGCCGGTTTCCTATTCGGTGCGCCAGCAGGACCAGCTGATCGACTATGACAGCGTGGCCGAGATCGCCCAGCGCGAGAAGCCCAAGCTGATCATCGCGGGCGGCAGCGCCTACAGCCGTGAGATCGACTTCGCCAAGTTCCGCCAGATCGCCGACTCGATCGGCGCGTATCTGATGGTCGACATGGCTCACTACGCGGGTCTGATCGCCGGCGGCGCCTACGCCAACCCGATCCCGCACGCTCACGTCGTGACCACCACCACCCACAAGACCCTGCGTGGTCCGCGTGGCGGCATGGTGCTGACCAACGACGAGGCGATCATCAAGAAGGTCAACTCGGCCGTGTTCCCGGGCCTGCAAGGCGGTCCGCTGGAGCATGTCATCGCCGCCAAGGCCGTGGCTTTCGGCGAGGCGCTGCGGCCTGAGTTCAAGGCCTACGCCAACCAGGTCGTCGCCAACGCTCGCGCGCTGTCCGAAGCCCTGCTGAAGTCGGGCGTGAACATCGTCTCGGGCGGCACTGACAGCCACCTGATGCTGGTGGACCTGCGTCCGAAGGGCGTGACCGGCCGCGACGCCGAGCACAGCCTCGAGCGCGCCCACATGACGTGCAACAAGAACGGCGTGCCGTTCGACACCGCGCCGTTCACGGTCACCTCGGGCATCCGCCTGGGCACGCCCGCCGGCACGACGCGCGGCTTCAAGGAAGCCGAGTTCACCCGCGTCGGCGAACTGATCGGCGAGGTGGTCAACGGTCTGGCCGCCAACGGTCCCGACGGCAACGCCGAGGTCGAGGCCAAGGTGCGCGAGGAAGTGCTGGCCTTGACGGGCCGGTTCCCGATCTACAACTAATATGGTCTAGGCGCCGCGGGAGGGGCCACATCATGCGCTGCCCCTTCTGCGGCCACGCCGAAAGCCAGGTCAAGGACAGCCGCCCGTCGGAAGACGGGGCGGCTATTCGCCGTCGCCGCATGTGCCCGGAGTGCGGCGGCCGTTTCACGACCTTCGAGCGCGTTCAGCTGCGCGAGCTGATCATCCTGAAGCGTTCGGGCCGACGTTCGCCGTTCGATCGCGACAAGCTCGTGCGCTCGATCACGCTGGCGATGCAGAAGCGCCCCGTGGACCCGGAACGGGTAGAGCGGATGATCAATGGCATCGTCCGGCAGCTCGAGAGCATGGGCGAAACCGAGCTTCCGTCGTCGACGGTCGGCGAAATGGTCATGAAGGCGTTGAAATCCCTCGATGACGTGGCCTATGTCCGCTACGCCTCGGTCTATCGCGATTTCAAGGAAACCGGCGACTTCGCCAAGTTCCTCACCGAAGAGGGGCTGAGCGACGCCGTCGAGGAAGAGCTATAGTCCGTTAAGCCTAATGTGTGTTTGTGGTCGCGCGCGACGCGGCCGTGGAGAGTCGAGCTAGATGGTTGAAGACAACATCCGCCTGTTGATCGTGGAGGGCCGAAGCCATTCGGGCGTCTCCGACGAGCTGCTGCGCGGGGCCGCCCAGGCGATCGAGGCCTATGGGGCGGAGTATGACGTGATCACGGTCTCCAGCGCGCTTCAGATCCCGACGGCCATCGCCCTGGCGGAAGACGCCGGCCAAGGCCCCGTGGGCGTGCGCTATGACGGCTATGTCGCCCTGGGCTGCGTGATCCGCGGCGAGACCTACCACTTCGAGCTCGTCTCCAACGAGACCGCCCGGGGCCTTCAGGACCTGGGCATTGGCCGTCGTCTGCCGATCGGCTTCGGCGTCCTGGCCGTCGACGACGAGCAGCAGGCCTGGGCGCGCGCCAAGGTCAGCGAAGGCGATCGCGGCGGCGCGGCCGCCAAGGCCTGTCTCGAGACGATCGCGCTGAAACGCCAGCTTCTGGGGCGCGGCAGATGAGCGCACCCCGCACCCAACCGCGCTCGGTCGCGCGCCTCGCGGCCATTCAGGCGCTGTATCAGATGGAAGTCTCGGGGGCCGGCGTCGACTCCGTCATCCGCGAGTTTTCCGAGCATCGCTTCGATCGCGACGTCGAGGGCGAACGCCTGGCGGCGGCCGACGAAACCTTCTTCGCCGAGCTGGCGAAGGGCGTTGTGGCCCATCAGGCCAAGGTGGATCAGGGAATCGTCAAGCGTCTGGCCTCGGGCTGGAGGCTCGAGCGCCTGGACGCCACGGCGCGCGCCGTTCTGCGCGCGGGCGCCTACGAATTGATGTATCGGCCCGACGTTCCGACAGAAGTCGTCATCAATGAGTATGTCGAGATAGCGAAATCCTTTTTTGAGGGTCCTGAGTCAGGCTTCATCAATGGCGCCCTCGATGCGATCGCCCGTGATGCAAGAGACTGACGAAGAAGACTGGTTCGCTGAAGACGAGGCGCCATCCACAGCGGTGGCGCCCGCGACCGAATTCGACCACATCGAACGCCTCCTGCGTCCCTTGACGCGGGGCGATCCGGTCGCGCTCGATTTGCTGGACGACGCGGCCGTGCTGCCGTCGCGTCCTGGCTATGACCTGGTGATCACCAAGGACGCCATGGTCGGCGGCGTGCACTTCCTCGTCGACGAGGCGCTGGACACGGTCGCGCGCAAGCTGCTGCGCACCAATCTGTCCGACCTCGCGGCCAAGGGTGCCGAGCCTTACGGTTATTTCCTGTCCGTCGGTTGGCCCTCGGGCTCCGACGTCACCTCGCGCGAGACCTTCGCCCGCGGCCTGGCGGAGGACGGCGCGCTCTTCGACATCTCGCTGCTGGGCGGCGACACGGTGACGACCTCGGGCCCGCTGGTGCTGTCGGCGACCCTGCTGGGTTGGGTTCCCCAGGGCGAGGCGATCCTGCGTCGGGGCGCCAAGCCGGGCGACAAGCTTATGGTCTCCGGCACGATCGGTGACGGCTGGCTGGGCCTGCTGGCCCAATGGGGCGAGGTCGCGGACCCCGACGGCGGCCTGCTTCGCCGCTATCGCCAGCCAGAGCCGCGCATCGGCCTTCGTGAGTCCATGCGCCAGCACGCCAAGGCCGCCGCCGACGTCTCCGACGGCCTGCTGGCCGATAGCAGCCACATCGCCAAGGCCAGCGGCTGCCGCGTGCGGGTCGATCTGGAGCGCCTGCCGCTCTCGCCGGGCGGCCAAGCCTGGCTGGACCTCCAGCCCGAGCAGGTCGAGGGGCGCATCTCCCTGGCTTCCGGCGGCGACGACTACGAGATCGTCTGCGCCGTCGATCCCAACGAGGCCTGGAATTTCCGCATCGCCGCGGCCGCCGCCGGCGTCAAGGTCAGCGAGATCGGCGAGTTCGTCGAGGGCGAGGGCGTGTCGGCCTATTACAAGGGCCGCGACGTGACCCCCTCGCGCCTGGGCTGGCTGCACGGCTGATCCTGGTAGGGGAATATCAAGCCCCGCTTGGTAGAAGCGAGGCATGAGCTCGACCTTTTCGCGCCGACTTCTTCTGAGCCTCGCCGTCGCCGCGACGCTGGGCGGGCCCGCGCTCGCGAACTCCGAGAAGAAGAAGGAGGGCGAGGGGCAGGCCCTCGACCCCACCTACAAGCTCGGCTCGATGACGATCCCGATCATCGCCAATGGGCGGATCGTGAACTACGTCTTCGTCGCCCTGACACTCAAGCTTACGTCCGGCACCGAGGTCGAGAGCTTCAAGGCTCAGGAGCCCGCCCTGCGCGACGCCATCATGCGAGCGGCCTACCGCACGCCTTTCGTCAAGAAGGACACCTGGCAGGAGGTCGACGGACCGCGTCTGCAGGCCTTTGTCCTGGGCCAGTGCGCCGTTCTGTTCGGCAAGGGCAAGGTGGCGGCGGTGGAGATCTCCAAGCAGGTCCCCCGCCAGCACGTCATGCCGCCAAACGCCGCCGCGCTGCGCGCGCTCCAGCAAAAGCCGGACACGCCCAGCCCTTAAACCTCCGTCGCCGACGCTTGATAGGCGCGGAATCGCTTGCGCCAACGCGGGTTGCGCGCCTCCCGGGCATCTGACAGTGTCCTTGGGATGACGCCGTTCGGCGGTCATTTCAGGGAGAACGAGGGGGCACGAGGCCAATAAGGCCCGCCTGTCGACCTCGACGGCGATTGAGTTGGCTTGTTTGAGTTGGCTCAAGGTCGCCGCCGGCGGATCGGCGTCCCCTCGTTGCAAAGAAGCGCGAAGGGGCGAAGAACCTAATGAGTCTTTGGCTTTATCTGGCCATAGGGGCCGGGCTTCTGGCGGTGCTGTATGGCGCCGTGCAGACGGCCAGTCTGATGCGGGCCTCGGCCGGCAACGCACGCATGCAGGAGATCGCCGCGGCGATCCAGGAAGGGGCCCAGGCCTATCTGCGGCGGCAATATCTCACCATTTCGATCGTCGGCGCGGTCATCCTCGTCGTCGTCTACCTGCTGATCGGTCAATGGGCCGCCCTCGGCTTCCTGGTCGGCGCGGTGCTGTCGGGCGCGGCGGGTTTCGCCGGCATGCTGATCTCGGTGCGCGCCAATGTCCGCACCGCCCAGGCGGCGTCGGAAGGCCTGGCCAAGGGGCTCTCGCTGGCGTTCACCTCCGGCGCGATCACCGGCATGCTGGTGGCGGGTTTCGCCCTGCTGGGCGTGGCCGGCTACTACTGGGTTCTGACGGAGGTTCTCGGCCTGGAAGCCACCGGCCGCGGCGTCGTCGACGCCCTGGTGGCCCTGGGCTTCGGGGCCTCGCTGATCTCGATCTTCGCGCGCCTCGGCGGCGGCATCTTCACCAAGGGCGCCGACGTGGGCGGCGATCTGGTGGGCAAGGTCGAAGCGGGCATCCCGGAAGATGACCCCCGTAACGCCGCGACCATCGCCGACAACGTCGGCGACAATGTCGGCGACTGCGCGGGCATGGCCGCCGACCTGTTCGAGACCTACGCCGTGACCACGGTCGCGACCATGGTCCTGGCGGCGATCTTCTTCCGCGGCACCGAAGCGGTCGGATCCATGATGTTGTTGCCGCTGGCCATCTGCGCGGTGTGCATCGTCACCTCGATCATCGGCGCGTTCTTCGTCCGCCTGGGCAAGAGCCAGAACATCATGGGCGCCCTGTATAAGGGCCTGATCGTCACCGGCCTGCTGTCCATTCCGGCCGTGTGGTACGTGCTGCACGACCTGATCCCGACGGCCGTGGTGACGGCCACGCGCACCTATACCGCCGACGGCCTGTTCTACTGCGGCCTCGTCGGCCTGGCGGTCACCGCCGCCATCGTGATGATCACCGAGTACTACACCGGCACGAACTTCCGTCCGGTGAAGTCGGTGGCCCAGGCCTCGGTCTCCGGTCACGGCACGAACGTGATCCAGGGCCTGGCCATGTCGCTGGAGGCCACGGCCCTGCCGGCGCTGACCATTATCGTCGGCATCGTGGTCACCTATAACCTGGCCGGCCTGTTCGGTATCGCGATCGCCACCACGACGATGCTGTCGCTGGCCGGCTTCATCGTGGCGCTGGACGCCTTCGGCCCCGTCACCGACAACGCTGGCGGCATCGCCGAGATGGCTGGCCTGCCGCCGGAAGTCCGCGTCACCACCGACGCGCTGGACGCCGTGGGCAACACCACCAAGGCCGTGACCAAGGGCTACGCCATCGGCTCGGCGGGTCTGGGCGCCCTGGTGCTATTCGCCGCCTATACCGAGGACCTGAAGTTCTTCTCGGCCAACGCGACACCGGGCAGCTTCTTCGACGGCATGGGTCCGGTGACGTTCGATCTGTCGAATCCGTACGTCGTGGTCGGTCTGCTGTTTGGCGGTCTGCTGCCGTTCCTGTTCGGCGGCATGTCGATGACCGCCGTCGGTCGCGCGGCCGAGTCGGTCGTCGCCGAGGTGCGTCGTCAGTTCCGCGAGAACCCCGGCATCATGACGGGCGAGGTGAAGCCGGAATACGGCCGCGCCGTCGACATCCTGACCAAGGCGGCCATCCGCGAGATGATCGTGCCCAGCCTGCTGCCGGTGGTCTCGCCGGTGGTGCTGTTCTTCGTGATCAACGCCATCGCCGGCAAGGTCGACGCCTTCGCCTCGCTCGGCGCCATGCTGATGGGCGTGATCGTCACCGGCCTGTTCGTCGCCATCTCGATGACCAGCGGCGGCGGCGCCTGGGACAACGCCAAGAAGGTGATCGAGGAAGGCTTCACCGACAAGAACGGCGTCCTGCACAAGAAGGGCGGCGAGACCCACAAGGCCGCCGTCACGGGCGACACCGTCGGGGATCCCTACAAGGATACCTCGGGCCCAGCCGTGAACCCGATGATCAAGATCACCAACATCGTGGCTCTACTGCTGCTGGCGGTCCTGGCCCACGGCGGCTGAGACCCGCCAACGCCAGAAAACTCGACGCCCCGGAGGAAACTCCGGGGCGTTTGTCTTCGTGGGCTTAGTAGATCTCTTCCGGGCTGAGCTCGGCGGGCGTGTCCTTGACCCGAGGGATCACGTCGATCGGCACCTCGCCGCGGCGTTCGGCGCCCGTGAAGTCGTGATCGATGCGTCGACGGCGGCAGGGCCCGAAATATTCCTTGGCCTGCACGAAGGGGCGGGGATTGTTGATGATCTCGTTGACGCGATGCATCACCGTCCGCGCCGTCAGCGGCTTGACCAGGAACTCGGTCACCCCGGCCATGCGCGCGTCGTTCAAGGTGCGCTGCGTGGCGTGGCCGGTCATCATGATGATGGGAACGAAGCGATTGGGGCTGGCCGTCGAGGTGCGCACCCATTTGACGAACGCCAGGCCGTCCACGGGGTGCATCACCAGGTCGGTGAAGATGATATCGATCTCCTTGGACTGGAAGATCCGCAACGCGGCGAGGCCATCGTCGGCCTCGTGAATTTTACGGACGCCGGCCGACTTCAGGATGGCGGTGATCACCCGACGCATGTTGGCGTTGTCGTCGATCAGCAGGATGGACAGGGCGCGAAGGTCCGTCGTTTCCACTGTGCGCCTCCTCCGCTTCCGTGAATTCCTTGGCGCTGCTCAGCGGCTGAAGAATTCGGGTGTCGATCAAACTGTCTTCAAGGAGGACTTAGAGTGCGGCAAAGTGTCTCAAGAATAAAGGTAAATTTTTTATTCACAGTAAACAAGGGTGCGTGATTGAAACCGCCCGCCCGTGAATACTCTAGGCGGCATAAGAAAAGCCGCCCACCTCGCGGCGAGCGGCTTTGTAAAGCTTGCGATGGCGTTTCGGCTTAACGACGATCGCCCGGGCGCTGGCCGGGGGCTTCGTCGTCCTGCGGGAGCATCCCGCCGCGACCGACGTTGCCGAGCAGCTGCTCGAGGATGGTCATCTCGCGGCCGCGGGTCGGGGTTTCGCGGCCGTTATAGGCGATGACCTTGCCGTCCCGCAGCGTGTAGGTGTTCACCGAGGCGACCTTCTCGTCGGCCGGGTTGAACTTGATCGCCACGACGTCGCGCTTGATCACGCGCGGATAGTAGAAGGCGACGCGGTCGGTGGTCTGCGAGATGTAGTACCAGGTGTTGTTGTCGAAGGTCGAAACCGCCGACGGCGAACCCAGCTTTTCCATCAGCGTGGACTTGCTGTCCTCGCCGACCTTCATGTCGGCGGGCTTGGCCTCGATGGCCTGGAAGCCGGAATAGCTCGTCAGCGGCGTACAGGCCGAAGTGGCGAACGCCAGGGCCAAAACGGCGGCGGCGAAAACGGCGGGGCGAGACATCAAGGCTCCGAACCGGAAAAATGCAGACTTTGACCTATCGCCCGCGGGAGCTTAGTTCAATGCCCGCGTGAAAGCGGACCCCGCCTCTAGCGGGATGTCGCGGCGAAATCGAGGCGTTTCAATGTTTCTGGATCGATGGCTGAAGCCCAGGCCCGCCAAGGCGGCGGGGGCCAAGCTCTATGCATCGGCCGTGGCCCAGGCGCGTTCGCCGGCTTTCTATCGCGATTTCGGCGTCCGCGACTCGATGGAAGGTCGGTTCGAGCTGTTCAGCCTGCACGTGATCTTCCTGATCGAGCGGCTGAAGGGGCAGGGCGACTCGGCGGCCGAGACCTCGCAGGCGGTGTTCGATTCCTATGTGAAGGGTCTCGACGACGCCTTCCGCGAGATCGGCGTGGCCGACACCTCGGTCGGCAAGAAGATGAAGAAGCTGGCCGGCGCCTTCTATGGTCGCCTGAAGACCTATGACGACGCCGCGGCCAGCCTGCCGGACGAGACCGCGACGCGCGACTTCCTGGCCCGCACCGCTTTCGAGGAGCGCGGGGAGGGCGACGTCGCCGCCCTGACCACCTATCTAATCAAGACGCGCGCGGCGCTGGCGGAGCAGCCGCTGGACGCCCTGCTGCAAGGAGACGTGACTTGGCCGACCCCGTGACCGCGCCCTGGCCCTGCGAGATTCCGCTCGCCCAGGTCGATCGTGGCGCCGTGAAGCTGCGCCTGGAGCCGAGCGCCGAACAGCGTCAGGCGATCGCCAAGCAGTTGGGCCTGGTCAGCCTGGAAGCCCTGACCGCCGAGGTCTTCCTGACCTCCTGGCTCGACGGGGCGGAGGTTTCGGGCGTCCTGCGCGCGCGCGTGGTCCAGACCTGCAGCGCCACGGCCGACGACTTCGAGACCCCGATCGACGCCCGCTTCGACCTGCGGGTCCTGCCGGCCAATAGCCAGAACGCGCCGCAAGAAGAGTTTGGCGACCTGGGCGCCGATCCCGACGGCGACGATCCTCCGGACGTGCTCGAAGGTGAGAAGATCGATGTCTCCGGCTATGTGGTCGAGCATCTGGCGCTGGAGCTGGATCCGTTCCCCCGCAAGCCGGGCGCGGTCTTCGTCCAGCCGCCCGAACCGGTGGAACTGTCCCCGTTCGCCGCCTTGAAAGGGCTGAATTTGAAGGACGATCAGGGCTAAGAGCGTGACAGCCGAAAGTGTGAGCGGTTTCGGTGCCCGTCACGCTCCCTCTAAGAGGTCGGGTCTGCTCAGGCAGACCCGATGCCCGACTCGACCGCTTGCGTGATATTCACGCGGATGTATCGTCCGCCGCCTTGAGGGCGGCTGGACCGCCTGCCGGAGCTCTCAGCGCCACGTGTCTCAATCCGTAGTCATCTCGATCGACGCCATGGGCGGCGATCATGGCCCCTCGATCGTGGTGCCTGGCGTCGCTCTGGCGGCCAAGGCTCTGCCCGGCGTGCGCTTCCTGCTGCACGGCGATGACGCGGCCATCCAGGCGGAGCTGGCCAAGCACCCCGCCGCCAAGGCCGTCAGCGAGGTCCGCCATTGCGACAAGGCGATCGGCATGGACGAAAAGCCCGCCCAGGCCATGCGTCGGGGCAAGGGCTCCAGCCTGTGGAACGCGGTCGAGGCGCTGCGCGAGAACGAGGCCCACGCCTGCGTCTCGGCCGGCAACACCGGCGCGCTGATGGCGATCTCCAAGCTGATTCTGCGCATGGGCGCTGGGCTTGAGCGCCCGGCCATCGTCGCCAACTGGCCGACCATGAAGGGCGTGACGGCTGTGCTGGACGTCGGCGCCAACGTCGAGAGCGACGCGGCTCAGCTGGTCGAATTCGCCATCATGGGCGCGGCCTTCCACCACGCGGTGCATGGCTCGCAGCGTCCGACCGTGGGCCTGCTGAACGTCGGCTCCGAGGAGCAGAAGGGTCACGAGGAGGTGCGCGAGGCGCACGCCATCCTGCGCGAGACCAAGCTCGACTTTGACTATCACGGCTTCGTCGAGGGCAACGACATCGCCTATGGCACCGTGGACGTCGTCGTCACCGACGGCTTTACCGGCAATGTCGCCCTGAAGACCGCCGAGGGGCTGGCGCGGTTCTTCTCGAACGAGATCAAGAGCACCCTGACCTCGACGCCGCTGGCCATGCTGGGCGCGGCCGTGGCTTCCGGCGCGCTGAAGAAGATGCGCCATCGCCTGGATCCGGGCCGGGTGAACGGCGGCCCGCTGCTGGGCCTCAATGGGATCGTGGTCAAGAGCCACGGCGGCGCGGACGCGGGCGGCTTCGCCTCGGCGATCCGGGTCGCGACCAACCTCGCGCGCAGCGATTTCCGCGCCGAGATCGACAGAAATCTGAAACGCCTGACCGCCGCCGCGGCCAAGGACGAGGCCTCCGGCGCGGAGCCCGATCCCGGCGTGGATCCCCAGGGAGCGGCCGAGTGAGCGTAGTCCGTAGCGTAGTGACCGGCGTCGGCGCCTACCTGCCGCCCAAGGTCGTGACCAACGACGATCTGGCCAAGTTCGTCGACACCAGCGACGAATGGATCGTCGAGCGGACGGGCATCCGCCAGCGTCACCAGGCCGCCGACGACCAGCCGGTTTCGGACCTCGCCACGGAAGCCGCCAAGGAAGCCCTGGCCGCCGCCGGCAAGACAGCCGCCGACGTGGACTTGATCATCGTCGCCACCACGACGGCCGATCTGACCTTTCCGGCGGTCGCCACGATCGTCCAGCGCAAGCTGGGCGCGCCGGTCGGCATCGCTTTCGACGTCCAGGCCGTGTGCTCGGGCTTTGTCTACGCGCTCAGTGTCGCCGACGGCTTTGTCGCGCGCGGCAACGCCAAGTGCGCGCTGGTCATCGGGGCCGAGACCATGACCCGCCTGATGGACTGGAGCGACCGCGGCACCTGCGTGCTGTTCGGCGACGGCGCCGGCGCGCTGATCCTCGACGCCCAGGAGCAGGGCGGCACCTCGACCGATCGCGGCGTGCTGACCACGCATCTGCGCTCCGACGGCCGCCACAAGTCCAAGCTCTATGTCGATGGCGGCCCGTCCTCGACCCAGACCGTCGGACATCTCCGGATGGAAGGCCGCGAGGTGTTCAAGCACGCCGTCGGCATGATCACCGACGTGATCGTCGACGCCTTCGATGCCACCGGCCAGTCGGCCGAGACCATCGACTGGTTCGTGCCGCACCAGGCCAACAAGCGAATCATCGATGCCTCGGCGCACAAGCTGCACATTGCGCCGGAAAAGGTCGTGCTGACCGTCGATCGGCATGGAAACACCTCCGCCGCCTCGATCCCGCTGGCGCTCGACGTGGCCGTCAAGGACGGCCGCA
>CAKZJK010000158.1 GCA_936942565.1 uncultured Caulobacter sp.
TTCGCTCCTCGCAATGACGAACTCATAGCTGGAACACAGGACAACGCCGCGCCGACCGGCTGCTGGCACCGAGGGAGATCCATATGGCCTTCAAGAACTTCAAACTCGAAACCGATGCCGACGGCATTGCGCTGATCACCTGGGACATTCCGGGACGTTCGATGAACGTGCTGGACGAGACCTCGGCGATCGAGCTCGAGACGCTCGTCAAGGAGACCACCGCCGACGCCGCCATCAAGGGCGTCGTCATCACCTCGGCCAAGGAGGCGTTCTGCGCCGGCGCCGATCTGTCCATGCTCGAGGGCATGAACCGCATCTATCTCGACACCCTGAAGAGCAAGGGCGAGGAAGCCGCCAACCAGATGCTGTTCGACAACAGCCGGCGCTTCTCGCAGATTTATCGTGCGATGGAGACCTCCGGCAAGCCGTGGGTCGCCGCCATCAATGGCCTGGCACTCGGCGGCGGCTTCGAGCTGACCCTGGCCTGCCATCACCGCGTCGCGGCCGAGAATCCGAAGACCCGTCTCGGCCTGCCCGAGATCAAGGTCGGCCTGTTCCCCGGCGCCGGCGGCACCCAGCGCGTGCCGCGCATCGTGCAGCCGCAGGACGCGATGAACCTGCTGTTGAAGGGCGAGGCGCTCACGCTCGACAAGGCCAAGGCCATGAAGCTGGTCGATGCCGTCGTGCCGGCCGCGGACCTGATCAAGGCGGCCAAGGACTGGATCAAGGCCGGTGGCAAGGCCGTCGCGCCGTGGGACGAGAAGGGCTTCAAACTGCCCGGCGGCCCGGTGTTCTCCAAGAACGGCATGATGATGTTCCCGGCCGGCAACGCCATCTATCGTCGCGAGACCTACGACAACTATCCGGCTGCGCGCGCCATCATGAGCTGCGTCTATGAAGGTCTGCAGTTGCCGATCGACGCGGCGCTCCGCGTCGAGTCGCGCTATTTCAGCTATATCCTGCGTTCCAAGGAAGCGGCGGCGATGATCCGCAGCCTGTTCCTGTCGATGCAGGAATTGAACAAGGGCGCGCGCCGTCCGGCCGACGTGCCCGCGACCAAGCTGAAGAAGATCGCCGTGATCGGCGCCGGCTTCATGGGCGCGAGCGTCGGCTACGTCTCGGCGCGCGGCGGCCTCGAGGTGGTGCTGATCGACCGCGACCAGGAGAGCGCCGACAAGGGCCGCGCGCATGCGCAGAGCGTGATCGATGGTCTGGTCAAGAAGGGCCGCGCCAAGCCCGGCGAGGCCGAGGCGATCATGGGCCGCATCACCGCGGCCGCCGACTATGCCGTGCTGAAGGATTGCGATCTCGTCATCGAAGCCGTGTTCGAGGACCGCAATGTCAAGGCCGAGACCTACGCCAAGGCGCAACCCTATCTGAAGGACGGTGCGATCTTCGCGTCCAACACCTCGACCCTGCCGATCACCTCGCTGGCCGAGGAGTTCAAGGACCAGGGCCGCTTCGTCGGCATCCACTTCTTCTCGCCGGTCGACAAGATGGGCCTGGTCGAGATCATCATGGGCGAGGAGACGTCCGACGAGGCCCTGGCCAAGTCGATCGACTACGTCCTGAAGATCAAGAAGACGCCGATCGTCGTCAACGACAGCCGCGGCTTCTACACCTCGCGCTGCTTCGGCACCTTCGTGCAGGAAGGCCTCGAGATGCTGGCCGACGGCATCGCGCCGGCGATCATCGACAATGTCGGTCGCGCCACCGGCATGCCGCGTGGGCCGCTGGAGATGAACGACGACGTCGCGCTCGACCTTGGCTACAAGGTCACCCAGCAGACCAAGAAGGACCTCGGCGACAAGTTCGAGGACCGTCCGTTCGCTCCGATCATCGAGAAGATGGTGGTCGAGCTGCAGCGCTTCGGCCGCAAGAACGGCAAGGGCTTCTACGACTATCCGGAAAACGGTCCCAAGACCCTGTGGAGGGGCCTGTCGGACCTCGCCCCGGTGAAGATCGCCGAGGCCGACCAGGCGCTGATCCAGGAGATCCGCACGCGCCTCCTGTACCGCCAGGCCGTCGAAGCCGCCCGCTGCTTCGAGGAAGGCGTCATCACCGATCCGCGCGAAGCCGATGTCGGCGCGATCCTCGGCTGGGGCTTCGCGCCCTGGACCGGCGGCCCGATCAGCCTGATCGACGGCGTCGGCGCCAAGGCCTTCGTCGAGACCTGCGACCAGCTGGCGCAAAAGTACGGCAAGCGTTTCGCCCCGCCGGCCCTGCTGCGCGAGATGGCCGAAAAGGGCGAGACCTTCTACGGCCGCTTCGGCGTCAAGGCGAAGGCGGCCGCATAAGCGGTTCTTCGCAAGGCTGAAACATGGAGAGGCCCGGCGGCGACGCCGGGCCTTTTTGTTGTCGTCTAGGGCCACGCTTGCGCCTTATCGCGCGCCTATCGACATCCCGCGCCGCAGCGCCCGGAGAGACCATGAGCACGGCGATCGCCATTGGAACCTGGCGACCGCCCTCACGGAAGGCGCTGCGGCGCAACCTCTTCGCGCTAGGCGTCGTCCTGGCCGCCCACGCTCTGGCATTGCTCGCCCTGGTGTCCGGCGCCCATTGGATGCCTAACCTCGTCCAACCACCGACCATCGAGGCCGAGCTTGTCGACGCGCCGACGGCCCCGTCGGAGGCGAAGGCCCCGCCTCGCCCGCCCGCGCCCGCCCGCGCGCCCAGAACCGCCCCGGCCTCGCCCTCGACGGCCGCGACGCCCGCGCCCGTCCAGACGAAGCCAGCGGGCCCGCCCGCCATCGTCGCCCCGCCCGGCTTCACCGCCCGCAAGCTGGTCGAGGAGAGCGACGCGACCCGCGAGAGCCTGCGCGACAGCCTCGGCTGCCGCCACGAGAGGGTCACCGCCATGACGCGCGACGAGAAGGCCGCCTGCGCCGAGGCGGACGGCAAACGGTCCCTCACCGCCCCGATGTACGCCGCCATCGATCCGGACAAGAAGGCCGCCTTCGATGGCGACTGCAAAAAGGACGACGAGTGGTGCCTCTACCGCGTCGGCAAGGGCCCCTATCCGGGCATCTTCGCCCTGGGCAAAAAGAAGAAGCGCAAGGGCTGGGACGACTGACCCTTCGGCCTTAGGGGTAGCGGCGCGAGGCGCGCTCGCCCAGATCCATGCCCAGCGTCGGCCCAATGCCATCGGGATGGTCCCCGAAAGGATGGTCTTCGGCCCGCTGGCGCGCCAGAGCGTCCAGCCGCCGCCGCAGATCATCGTCCAGCACGAGGCGCGGCGCGTCCTCTGGCTCGTCGACCTCACTGGCTGGAATGGACGCGGCGATCACTTGGCGAAGCCGGGCCCTGAACCGCTCGTCGTCCGCCGACCCTGCCTCGGGCGGCGCGTCGAGAAAGCCGAGGACTTCCTCGAGGGCGGTTTCGTCGTCGACGGCGTCAAGCATGGCGATCTCCTTCGCCTACAGCAACGAACACGCGGACAATCGCGTTCCGGGCGGGGCCGTGCCGGTGAAACTTGAGGAAGAAGAGAAAGTGGTGCCGCCTAGGTGACTCGAACACCTGACCTACGCATTACGAATGCGCCGCTCTACCGGCTGAGCTAAGGCGGCCCACGGACGCTTCGGGAGCGATCCCGGAGCGGAGGGAGCGCCTATTTAGCGGGGCGCGAGCCGCTTGCCAAGCGGCGTCTTGCACCAGAATTGCGGCGCGGCGGTTCCGGCGGGTCCGGAAGCGGGTGCGCGTCGAACACCCCCGGATCGTCCGGAATGGGCATCAAGGCGCCGCCTGTCTCGGCCGCGCGGACAAACGGCGTCGATTCGACATAGGCCGACGGAACCTCGGGCAGGTCGCTCATCGTGCGCTCCCGCCGTTCGTGGCGCGGATGGATCAGTTGGCCCGTCTCGGCGTAGCTGACCGCCAGGCGAGCCCAGTCCTCGCGCTGGTAGGCGAAGGCGCGCCCTTCGGGGTCGAGATCCGACCAGTCGGGCTCCCGAGGCGCGTCGATTCCGCGCGCGATCCAGGCGCGCGCCTCGTCGGCTTGGCCGTTGGCGGCGGCGACGCGCGCCATCAGTCCGGCGAAGCGAGCGGTGGGGGCCTCGTCGTCGAGCAGGCGCGCCGCCGCGCGCGCCGCGATCGGATCGCCGCCAATCAGGGCCGCCTCGACGCGCAGGATCAGGCTTTCGCGGACCTCCGGGCGCAGGGCGGCCAGCGCGGCCAACCGTTGGGATCGAGCCTTCGGGGTCTCGTTGGTCTTCAGGTCGCGATAGGCGAGCCAGAGCGCCGGATGCGGCTGGGCCTTCCAGGCGGCCTCGATCAGCTGACCGGCCTTGGCCGTCTTGCCCTCGTCGGCCAACAGGCGCGCGGCCATGATCACGCCTGGCGCGAAGTCCGGTTTCAGCTTCACCGACTGGTTGGCGAAGTCCAGCGCCTGGGCGCGGGCCTTCGGATCCGGCGAGTCCTCCAGGCTGGCGGCCGAGGCGGTCAGCAGGGCGGCGCGGCTGCGCTCGGCCACCGCCGGCGAGACGATCTTTCGCTCCAGGGCGCCCTGGACGAGCTGCAGGGCCGCGGCCCAGTCGCCAGCCTCGAGACGAGCCTCGAGCAAGGCGCGCCAAGCCCAGCGCGCGGTGCGCGCCAGGCCATAGGCGGTTTCGGCATAGCGTAGGGCGGCCTGCTTGTCCCCATCGGCTTGGGCCGCCTGCATCAGGCCGCGCAGGCCGGCCAGGCGCATCTCGGGGAAGCCCAGCATGGCGTTGTAGGCGCTGGCGGCCGCGCCGCGATCACCCGCCGCCTCGGCGGCCTGGGCCGCGAGCACCCGGACCAGGCCGGGGGCGTCTTCGGCCAGCTCGGCGGATTTCTGGGCCAGACGGCGGGCCTCCGAGCCGTCTCCCGCCGCGACGGCCAGGAAGCCGCGGGTCAGAGCCTCGATCGCCTGCTTGCGCTTGGCCTCGGCGCGGGCGCGGGCCGCGCGACGCGGCGCCTCGACGATCCAGATCACGCCGCGCCACAGCACGGTGAAGAGCAGAGCCGAGAACAGGGTCAGCAGGGCGGCGGCCGCCGCCGTCATCTCGATGCGCCAGCCCATCCACTCCAGCGAGGCTCGGCCGGGCTCCCCGGTCAGGGCCAGGACGCTGACGGCGACCAAGGAAGAGGGCGAAGACGACGCGGGTCATGGCGCGGACCGGGCCAAGCGCGAGAGGGCGGCCAGGGCGTCGGCGCGGACCGATCCGACCTGACGGTCGATCTCGATCCGACGGTTGGCGGCCGCGAACCAGGGCGCCAGCACCTCGCGGGCGGGGTCGGGCAGCGCCTCCAGCGTCGCGACGGCCGCCTCGACGTCGCCCTCGTCCAGTTGGGCCTGGGCGCGGGCGAGGATCGCGTCCGGCGTCGAGCCCTTGATGGAGCCGACGTGGCGGATCGAGACGATGCTGGACAGCGCGTAGCGGATCCGGGCGAAGAGGTCGGCGTCCGCCCCGGGGTTGCGGGCGGCGCTGATGGCGCGGCCGGCGAGATTGCCGAACTGTACGGCGAGGCCAGCGCGCGTCGGCGCGCCCAGCCGCGCCAGAGGCTCCAGCGCCCGCAGGCTCGACGAGGACGGCAAGACGCGTTGCAGGCCCGCCAACTCCTCGGCGAAGGGGCGCGACTGGCTGGCCGCCTCGGCCAGGGTCGAGACCGCGAGGGCGGCGGCGGCGGCGTCCGAGACGGCCTGTTGCGTGGTCTCCAGAGCGGTGACGCGTCCATCCAGGCGCGCCACCTCCTCTGCGGGGGCGACCGGGGCCTCCACCGGCTCGGCGGCGACGGTCGGAACCGGCGACGGCGCGACGCGCTCGGCGACGGCCTTTGGCGCGGGAGCGGCGGAGATCGGCGCGGCGGGCGACGACTTGGCCGGGAACAGCGCGGGTCCGAACCAGGCGACGCCGGCGCCCAGGACGGCGCAGAGCAGGCAGAGGAACAGCCAGGCCCAGACGCTGGGTCCCATCACCCTCTTTCGCGCGTACAGCGCCGGATCGCTGGGGGCGACGATTTCAGCGGGATCTGGAGCGGCGTTCATACGCCATTCGTGCCCCACGCCGCCGCGCCGCGCAACTTCGCGCTTAAGCTCCGAGCAGGGAGAGAAGCGCGGTTTCGTCCGGGCGCGGCGCGCGGGCCACAGAGCCAGGCGGCATGAGCGCTTCCAAGGGCCCGGCGACGGCTTCGGAAAGGCACAGCGCTCGCAGGGCTGGAGCGGGACGCCGCCTCAGGAAGTCCGCCAGGCCACGCGCCGCGCGAGGCGAATGCAGCAGTACGGTCAGGGGCCCGTCCAGAAGGGCCAGGGTCGCCTCGGACGGCGCGCGCTGGAGCGTCTCGTAGACCGCCACGCCGCGCGCGTCCAAGCCAGCCTCCTTCAACGTCGCCACGAGATCGCCCGCCGGCTCCCGGGCGCCCGCCCAGAGAACCGGGCCAGGCGCGGCCTCCACGATCAGGCGCGCCAGATCCTCGACGTCGCCATCGGCGCTGGAGATACCGGCGAACCCCGCCTCGCGGGCCGCCGAGGCCGTGGCGCGGCCAACGGCGAAGACGGGCGCCGTCCGTTCGCGCGACAGCCGCGCGAACGCCTCGACGCCATTGGCGCTGGTGAAGGCCAGAGCCGCGACGCCCGTGAGATCGATCGACGCCGCGATCGACGCGACCTCCAGCAAGGGATCGACGACAGGCGTGAAGCCCAGCGCCGCGACCTTGGCGGCGGTGGTCTCGGCGCCAGGGCGGGCGCGCGTGATCCAGACCGGCGCGCCCTTCGCCATGCCTTATTCCGGCAGCAGGATGGCGTCGCCGCCCTCGGCGCGCACCTCGCCGCCCAGCTTCAGACCCAGCGCCAGGGCCTCGCCCGCGTCGTCGGCCCCCGACAGCGTGATCTCGCCGTGGCGGCGGAAGCGCTGGGCGCCGTCCGGAGTCAGGGCCTCGACGATCATCGACAGCCGAACGCCGTCGAGGGTCGCGCGGGCGCCGATGGCGGTGCGGCAGGAACCTTCGAGCGCGCGAAGAGCGCCCCGCTCGGCGGCGACGGCGATCGTCGTCGGACGACAGCGGATAGCCTCCAGCCAACGCGCGCCGACATCCTCGGCCCGTGTCTCGATGACGAGGGCCCCTTGACCCGGCGCCGGCGGGCAGGCGTCGGGGTCGATCCAGCTTTTGGTCAGATGGCCCAGGCCCAGGCGGTTCAGGCCCGACTGCGCCAGCAGGATGGCGTCGGCCTCGCCGCGCTCCAGCTTGGCCAGGCGCGTGTCGACATTGCCGCGCAGCATCACGATCTCGAGGTCCGGCCGCACGTGCAGGGCCTGGGCCTGGCGGCGCAGCGAGGCGGTGCCGAGGCGCGCGCCCTTCGGCAGGTCCTCCAGCCTGTCGCAGATGTGGCTGATGAAGGCGTCGCGGGGGTCTTCCCGCTCGGGCGTGGCGGCCAGGACGAGGCCGGGCGGCAGCTCGGCGGGCATGTCCTTCAGCGAGTGCACCGCGCAGTCGATGCGACCGTCCAGCAGGGCTTCCTCGATTTCCTTGGTGAAGAGGCCCTTGCCGCCGATCTCCATCAGGCGGCGGTCCTGGATGCGGTCGCCGCTGGTGACGATCGGGATCAGCGGCGCGAAGGCCTCGATCTCGTCCTTGGAGGCGCCCGCCGGCGCGCCGAGCGCGGCGGCGATGCGGGCCTGCATCAGTCCAGATTGCGCCAGCGAGAGCTTGGAGCCGCGCGCGCCGATGCGGATGGGAGGTTGCCGGGACACGGTCGGAACGTTACCTGCGGATGCGAAATTCATCCTCGCTGCTACAGGAGCGGCGAAAGGCCCGCAACCGAATGACCACCCTTAAGCCCTCGGGGCTCACGATCCTTGGCCTGGAGACCAGCTGCGACGAGACCGCGGCCTCGGTCGTGCGTCGGGAAGCGGACGGGAGCGTCAGCGTGCTGTCATCCGTTATCGGGACCCAGTTCGAGCAACACGCGCCCTTCGGCGGCGTGGTGCCAGAACTCGCCGCCCGCGCCCACGTGGAATCGATCGACGCCATCGCCGCCGAGGCGATGCGGGCGGCGGGCCTCGGCTTCGAGGCGCTCGACGGCGTGGCGGCCACGGCCGGCCCCGGCCTCGTCGGCGGGGTCATGGTGGGACTGGCGTTCGGGAAAGCGGTCTCGCTGGCGCGCGGCGTGCCGCTGGTGGCGGTGAACCACCTGGAGGGCCACGCCGTCTCGGCGCGGCTGGGCGCCGATGTCGCCTATCCATTTCTGCTACTGCTGGTTTCGGGTGGTCACTGCCAGCTTCTGGAAGTCGCTGGCGTGGGGGCGTGCAAGCGGCTGGGCACCACGATCGACGACGCCGCCGGCGAGGCCTTCGACAAGATCGGCAAGAGTCTCGGCCTGCCCTATCCTGGCGGTCCGGCGCTTGAAAAGCTGGCGGTGGGCGGGAACCCCGACCGCTACCCGCTGCCGCGCGCGCTCCTCGGCCGCAAGGACTGCGACTTCTCGTTCTCGGGCCTGAAGACCGCCGCCGCGCGGATCGCCGAGACCCTGACCACCGACGACGAGCGCCGCGATCTGGCCGCCGGCGTCCAGGCCGCCATCGCCCGCCAGCTGTCCGAGCGGGTCGATCGGGCCATGAAGCTCTACAAGGAAAGCCACGGGCCGGACGGCCCGCGCTTCGTCGTCGCCGGCGGCGTGGCGGCCAATGGCGCCGTGCGCGCGGCCTTGCTGGCCAACTGCGAGAAGAACGGCTTTTCGTTCGCCGCCCCGCCGCTGGCCTACTGCACCGACAACGCCGCCATGATCGCCCTGGCCGGCGCCGAGCGGCTGGCCCTGGGCATTTCCGACGACCTCGACGCCGTCGCCCGTCCGCGCTGGCCGCTGGACGAGGCCGCCGCGCTCGCCAATCCCGCCAACGCTTACGGCCGCAAGGGAGCCAAGGCATGACCTTCCACCACGCGGGCGTGATCGGCGCCGGGGCCTGGGGCACCGCGCTGGCCCAGGTCTGCGCCCGGGCCGGACTCCAGGTCACGCTGCAGGCGCGCGAGACCGAGGTCGTCGCCTCGATCAACGGCGCGCGCGAGAACGCTCTGTTCTTGCCGGGCGTGACGCTGGAGCCAACGATCCACGCCGCGGCGGATATGGCCGAGCTTTCGGCCTGCGATCTGATCCTGGCCGTCGCGCCGGCCCAACATCTGCGCTCGGCCCTGATGGCGCTCGCGCCTCATCTGAAGCCGGACGTCCCGGTGGTCCTTTGCGCCAAGGGCGTCGAGCAGGGTTCGCTGAAGCTGATGACCGAGGTCGCGGCCGAGACCATTCCCGGCGCGCCGATCGCCGTGCTTTCGGGCCCCAGCTTCGCCGGCGAGGTCGCCCGCGGCCTTCCGACCGCCGTCACCCTGGCCTGCGACGACGAGGCCCTGGCCCGCGCCATCGCCCACGCCATCGCCACCCCGACCTTCCGCCCCTACGTGGCCGGCGACATGATCGGGGCGGAGGCCGGCGGCGCGGTGAAGAACGTCCTGGCCATCGCCTGCGGCGTCGTCGAGGGCAAGGGTCTGGGCCGCAGCGCCCACGCCTCGGTCATCACCCGCGGCTTCGCCGAACTGACCCGCTTCGCCGTGGCGCTCGGCGCCCGCGCCGAGACGCTGAACGGCCTTTGCGGCCTGGGCGACCTGGTTTTGACCTGCTCAAGCCCGCAATCGCGCAACATGAGCGTCGGCCTGGCTCTGGGCCAAGGCCTGACCCTGGAGCAAGCCCTGGCCGGCAAGCTGTCGGTCGCCGAGGGCGTGGCTTCGGCCCCCGCCGTTCGCGCCCTGGCGCGCAAACTCGGCGTCGAGGTCCCGATCTGCGAGGCGGTCGCCGCCATCCTCGACGGGGAGATGGAGGTAGACGCCGCCATCGCCGCCCTCCTGGCTCGCCCCCTGAAATCCGAAGGTTTCTAGAACAAGGATCGCCGCATGGCCCTCTTCGCCATCATCTGCAAGGACAAGCCCGGCGCGCTGGACACCCGTCTGGCCACCCGGCCCACGCACCTGGACTACCTGAACCAGTCCGAGGGCTTGAAGCTGGCCGGCGCGCTGCTGGGCGACGACGGCAATCCGATCGGCTCGCTGCTGATCGTCGAGGCCGAGGACCTGGCGACCGCCCAGGCCCAAGCCGACAACGATCCGTTCACGGCCGCCGGCGTGTTCGAGAGCGTCGAGGTCCGTCCCTGGCGCGTGGCGATCGGCTCGCTCTAGGTTTGCGCGGCGACCCCGACAATCCCGCCCGGCCCGCCGCCGGAACCTTGCTCTGCGCGCTGGACGAGATCCCCTCGCCCGGCTCGAAGGGCTTTCGGTTCCGCGCGGGCGAGGCCCTGTTCGCGGGGTTCGTGGTGCGCCAGGGCGAAACGCTGGTCGGCTATGTCGACAGCTGCCCGCACGCCGGCTGGCCGCTGGCGGGGTTCGCCGGCCGCTATCTGACGCGCGAGAACGACTACATCCTGTGCGCGGGGCACGGCGCGCTATTCAAGATCGAGGGGGGTGCCTGCGTCGCGGGCCCCTGCCCAGGAGAGGCGCTGACGCCTTGGCGCGTCGCCGTTCGCGACGGCCAGGTCGTCGTCGCCTGACGCTCGCCAGGAGAGCCGCCGCGACACTATGCCACTGTCGGTTGGGCGACGTGGTTAAGTCGCGTTAGCCAAATCATCCCGCATCCTCCTCGCGATCAAGCGAAGGCGGAGAGATCGACATGGCGTCCCTTGGGCGGAAGGTCATGGGCGCGGCGGCGGGCGCGGCCCTGCTGTGCGCGGCGACAGCCGGAACGGGGCTTTGGGTGGCCCACAGCCTCGACCTGGCCCTGGTGCGCGCCGAAAGCTCCGCCCGAATTCTCCGGCTGCACATGCATGGCGACATGATGCACGACGCCCTGCGCGCCGACGTCATGGGCGCCGTCATGTCCAGCGATCCCTCGCTGGGTGTCGACCTCAAGGCCGTCCGCGCCGACCTGGTCGAGCACACCACCGCCTTTAAGCAGGACATCGCCGAGGGCGGCCAACTGGCCGATGATCCCGCGATCAGCGCGGCCCTTTCCGAAGTGAAGGCCCCCCTGGCCGCCTACATCGCCGCCGCCAACGGCATCGTCGCCATCGCCGACACCGATCCCGCCGGCGCGCGCGCGCGCCTGCCAGGCTTCGCCACACAGTTCTCGGCGCTCGAAGGCAAGATGGAGGCGGCCTCCGAAAAGATCGAAGCCGCCGCCACCCATGACGCGACGGCCGCCAAGTCGCTGGGCCTGCTGGGTCAGGCGGTGATGGCCGCCTTGCTGCTGGCCTCCGCCATCCTCGCGGTCCTGCTCATCTTCGCGGCCCGCCAAGGCCTGATCCTACCGCTGAAGTCGGTGACGCACGCCCTGCGTGGCCTAGCGAACGGCGACGTCGATGTCGTCCTGCCGGTGATCAAGAGCCGTGACGAGATCGGCGAGATGACCCACGCCCTCCGCGCCTTCCACGACACCATCGAGGCCCGCCAGAAGGACCTCGAGGCCGCCGACGTGCGCGAGGCCCTCGAGATCGAACGCCGCGAGGCCGAACGTCGCCGCGACGAAGCCGAAGCCGTTCAAAAGGCTGTCGTCAGCAGCCTGGCCGAGGCTCTGGATCACCTTTCGGACGGCGACCTGTCGCACCGGATCGATCGCGCCTTCCCGGAAGGCTATGAGCGGCTTCGCGTCGACTACAACGCCGCCGTCGAAAAGTTGTCAGGCGTGATCGCCGCCTCGCTGGAGGCGACCAACATGATCCATGGCGGCTCGCGGGAAATCACCTCCGCCGCCGACGACCTGGCTCGCCGCACCGAGCAGCAGGCCGCCAGCCTGGAAGAAACCGCCGCGGCGCTGGACCAGATCACCGCCAAGGTGCGCCAGACCGCCGAGACGACGGGCCGCGCGCGCTCGGTCGTCGAACGCGCCCGCGAGGCCGCGAGCGCCAGCGGCGACATCGTCGACCAGGCCGTCGGCGCCATGGAAGCGATCGAGAAGTCTTCCTCCCGGATCGGCCAGATCATCGTCGTGATCGACGAAATCGCCTTCCAGACCAACCTCCTGGCGCTGAACGCTGGCGTCGAGGCGGCTCGCGCTGGCGAGGCCGGTCGCGGCTTCGCGGTCGTCGCGCAAGAGGTTCGGGCCCTGGCCCAGCGCTCGGCCGACGCGGCCAAGGAAATCAAGGACCTGATCGACACCAGCTCGGCCGAGGTCGACCACGGCGTCCAGCAGGTCGGCCGCACCGGCGAGGTCCTGCGCGCCATCGCCACCGAGGTTCAGCAGGTCGACGGCCTGGTGCGCGAGATGGCCGCCTCCGCCGCCGAACAGGCGCGCGGACTGGTTGAAGTCAACGGCGCGGTCGCCCAGATGGACCAGGTCACGCAGCAGAACGCGG